>CAMBQF010000014.1 GCA_945869825.1 Chitinophaga pinensis
CGTGAATATCCTGATGGGCACGTAGAGAAAGTATCTACACGCAAGCGCCCCGGCACTGTTGCGGTATGTGCGGCTATTAAGCATAAATATAAGGTTGAGGCTGTGCCCCACCTTATTTGTGGTGGCTTTACCCGAGAAGAAACGGAATATGCCCTTATGGATTGCCATTACCTTGGTATAAACAACGTATTGGCCCTGCGTGGCGACCCTGTAAAAGGCGAAACGGGCTTTACACCTACCCCTGGTGGTAACCGCAGCTCGTTGGAGTTGATTAACCAGATACAAAACCTTAATGCAGGCAGATATTTGCATGAAGAGATGGAGGCCCCGGCACCTACTGACTTTTGTATTGGTGTTTCGGGATATCCTGAGAAACACTTTGAAGCTGCTGACCTGCAGACCGACCTTGCCTTTTTAAAACAAAAGGTTAATGCAGGCGCAAACTTTGTGGTAACACAGCTTTTTTATGATAACCAGAAGTATTTTGAATACGTTGATGCCTGCCGTGCTATGGGAATTAACATACCTATTATACCGGGTCTAAAGCCTATTACAACCTTAAAGCAAATAGAAATTCTGCCTAAGATATTCTACATCAACTTTCCTACTGAATTGAAAGAGCAACTAGACCGTTGTAAAACCGATACAGATGTTAAAGAGGTTGGTATTGACTGGGGTATTAAACAAGCTAAGGAATTGGTTAACTACGGTATCCCATCATTGCATTACTATACTATGGGAAAATCGCAGGCTGTTAGTCGTATTTTGCGCGAAGCATTTTAATCAACCAGGGTTATTACAAAGCCCAGCTTTTTTAATTCTTCCCAATAACCTGGGAATGATTTATTTACTACTTCTGGATTTTCAATACTAACACTGTCAACTACCAATGCAAGCGGTGCCAATGCCATAGCCATGCGGTGGTCGTTATAAGTATTAAAATGCAAGTCCTCTATTTTAGCAAGTGGGGGACTTATTTTTGCCCAGTCCTCCCCTACCTCAACACCAATACCTAGTTTCTCTAATTCATTTTTCAGGGCGGCAATGCGGTCTGTCTCTTTAATACGCAGTGTTTGTAAACCCGTAAGTGTAAACTCCATACCTAACCCCGCAGCTGTTGCAGCAACAGTTTGGGCCAAATCGGGTATATCGGTAAAGTCAAATTCAGCATCATCAATATCCAATTGTTTCTTCTGCTTTTTAATATGCACACCAATATCGGCAGGTTTGCATTTAAGGTCAAAAACCGCTTCGTATAAATCAACTATCCCACTATCCCCTTGCGATGATATGATAGGTAGGTTTTCTAGCACTATATCAGCCTCTTTAGCCACCGCTGCTATTTCGAAAAAGTATGATGCTGCACTCCAGTCAGGTTCTACTTCAAAATCATCATTTAAATAACGGGTATGGATAATTTTAAAGCCCCCGTCAACCTCTTCTATCTCAGCGCCAAAATGCTGCATTAAATGGGCAGTCATTTCTATATAAGCATACGATATAACATCGCCATCAAATAATATCGTTAAGCCATTATCTAATACTGGAGCTATAAGCATTAGGGCAGTTATAAACTGGCTGCTAATATCACTGCGTATAGTAACCGTATTATTCAGGCTGCGGCTGCCTTTTACAGTTACCGGCGGGTAGCCCTCAATCCCCGTATAATTAATCTCTGCACCCATACTTCGCAGCGCATCAACCAAAGGCCCAATGGGGCGTTGCTGCATGCGTGCACTACCCGTAAGTGTAACTTCTGTTGGTTGGGTTGCATAATAGGCCAAAAGAAAGCGCATAGCTGTGCCCGCATCGCCAACATCAGCCATTGTGGTTTTAGATTCTAATATGCGTTTAAGCACCTGCGTATCTTCTGCTGCAGATAAGTTATGTATGGTAAAAGGCTCTTTACACAATGCCTGTATTATAAGCGCACGGTTGCTCAGGCTTTTTGAAGCGGGTAAGGCAATGGTACCTTTTACGGTTTTGGTAAGATGTGTCAGCTTAATCATTATTCTCCAAAAAATTCTCCACTAAAGTTAATAAGGTACAACCTTTCTGTAGCCCTTGTCATAGCCGTGTAAAGCCAGCGTTTAAACTCTATGCCAGTTATATCTTTAGGCATAAAACTCTGCTCTACATATACATGGTTCCACTGGCCACCCTGGCTTTTATGGCAGGTTACAGCGTAAGCAAACTTTACCTGCAATGCATTGTAGTATGGATTCTTCTTTAACTCGGCCATACGCTGGCGTTTTTGCGGCAGGTGCTCATATTCATTCATCAATGCTTCATACAGCATACCCGAATCTTCATACGCCAAGGCGGGAGCATCGCTATACAAGGTACTAAGCAATAATTTAACTTCCATAGCCGGTTCGCCCGGGTAATCAATCATTGTAACAGATGCATCAACAAAACGAAAACCATATTTTTCTTCAATACCCCTTACCTTTTCAATGGCTAATATATCGCCATTGGCTATAAAACCTGCCTTAGACGATTCATCTAACCAATAGTAGTTGTTCTTTACAACCATTACATAATCGCCTGCGCAAACCTCTTCAAACTGCTGCATAATGGCAGCGCGTATACGTCCGTTATATGCAACCGCGCGTTTGTTCGACCGTGTAATAAGCACTGTCCCCTCAACACCATATTTATTGTATGAACTTTCTAAATGCTCTTGCAATTCGTACCCCTCAACCCTTATCACATCTTTAAAATTTGCCAGCTCTATGCGCGGTATTGCCGGCTCTTTATCGTGCATGGTACTGCGCAAAACCGTAGCATTATATAATATCCCTGATTCCTTTTGTTGCCTTACTACTTCTGTCAATTCAAAAACAGAAACCCGCATGCCAAAAAGCTGTTTTAAGAAATTGGGGTTTAAGGCCGGGCTTTCGTCCATACCTACCGGAGGCAGCTGGGCGGTATCGCCACTAAAAATCAAGCGGCAGTTGTGCCCAGTAAAAACATATTCAGCAAGGTCTTCAATAAGGCTGTTGCTTTCAAAAAAGCCATTATCAACTCCCTTATGCCCTATCATAGATGCTTCATCAACAATAAAGACAGTATTGGCGTGCATATTTGGCGACAATGTAAAACGTATACCTCCACCCTTTGTGCTAGTAGGCTTATATATTTTTTTGTGCACTGTTAAAGCAGGTTGCTGTGCATAGCCTGCTAAAACTTTTGCCGCCCGCCCTGTAGGTGCCAGCAACACTACCTTGAATTTAAACTGGGGCAATATTCTTGACAAAGCCGCTATCATAGTAGTTTTACCTGTACCCGCATAGCCTTTTAATATAAAGGTCTCGCTCTCGCCCGAGTTTGCTATATATGTTGCAAGCATATCTGCCAAAAGGCTTTGTTGCTCTGTAGGTGTATAGGGTAGCGATTGTAAAAGGGCTTTTGCCAGGGGTTGCATATTGCAAAGGTAGGTTAGAAAAAAACAAAAAGGCCCGCATTTCTGCAGGCCATTAATACGCTTCGCGTTGAACGCTAAATGCTAGTAAGTAATAGTTAACGAAGTATTAAACCTACGGCCCATACCTACATATACAGATGCAGAAGTAGCATCAAAATTTTGGCCGAATGTAGTAATGCCGTTGTTGGTAGCATCGGTTATATACAACGCATTAAATACGTTAAATATGCTGGCCCTAAAATCAAATCTAACCTTTTTACCTGCCATAAAACCATATCCGGCATGAAAATCTAATAACCAGTAATCGGGCATTTGCCAGCTTTGGCGACCTGCATTTGCTCCGTCTAATAAAGTAGGATCAAAATCGGCATAATTTTTACCGAAATAGTTAAACTGGGGTTTAAAATACAATCGCTTAACAGGCTCGTAACGTATGCTTGCAGCGGCAGTAACCTGGGCAGCATCGCCCACTTTAACACCTTGTGCATCAAAGTATTTTTTAGCAATTACATTTGCTTGGTCGTCTAAAACCCTGGCTGTATCTTTAGATGTCCAAATCCAATCGCCTAACGATAACATACCTTCAACTGTAAGTGTTTTATTAATTTTATACACTGCATCAAATTCAATACCTGTGTGGCGAGCATTCATACCGTTAATGTTGTAAGAGTAATCTTCGCCATTGTAGTTAATGGTTTGGGCAAAATCTAACGGACGGTTGCGCCAAACTGTGTAGTAGGCATTAATATTACCAGAGAATTTACTAGAACCGTAAGAATAACCCAGCTCTCCGGCAAACACGTTTTCATTAGCGCCATTTACTGCAACATCATTACCTACGCCTGTAGTGCGGGTAAATACGTTAGAAAAGCGGGGGGCACGGCTAAAAACACCTCCATTAACATAAATGTTCATCCGCTCAGTAAGGTTGTAGTTTGCCCCACCTTTAAATGTGTAGCCAGGGTAATATTTTACAGGGCTTTTTTGGTACTCGCCGGTTACCGTATCTTTTTTCAGGAAATAATCAACACGCTGGTAGGTATTAAGCGCGCCCGATGCGTTAACAAATGCGCTCCAGTTACCGCCTTTGTACTCAGCAAGGCCAAAGGCTCCAAGCCAATTTACACGGCCACCAAAGTTGTAACTAAAGCGGTCTTGGGTATCATCAATAATTTGGGTTCCGGTAGAGTTTTGGTTGGTATTAAGTGCAAAAACAACATCGCCACCCATAAAATCGTAAACAGAGCGATATTTGGTGCTTTTATATGTGCGTAAATCTAAACCACCAGAAATAGTCCAGCCACTGGTTGGCTTATAGTTAAATGTTGATAGAACACCATACCAACTGTGGTTATTTATAGATGCTCTTAAGTATGCTGAAGAAAACTGAACGTTTTGGCCGTTAACTACTGTTTGGTTAAGGGGGTTGGTTTGGTTGTTATTTATAGCGGCTTCAAAAGAGTATGTTCCGGTAGCCGTATCGGGTTGTACCGATGATGATGACGGGGCTAATGCAGTGCCGCCGCCCTGACCAAACGATGCATATACTATGTTAGATAAATAAAATTTATCATTGGCCTGCCAAGAGTGTCGGAATGATATAACAGGTTTGTGAAAAAAGTTTATACGCTCGCTTAATACATTGCCATACACATTCTCCCTGCTTTGGTTAACTGCCCCCCAGTTTTGGTTAAAACGCGAGCCTCTTTCTTTGAATAATGAAAGTTGCTGATCGTTCCAGCCAAGCTCTTTTGCCATATCGTGGCTGTAGGTTGCAATAGCCTGGCGGAATGAGCGCTGCCCATGCATTTGCGGAGCACCAAAGCCTGAAAGGCTAAACATATGGTTACCAACTTTTTTATCTACTTTAAGGTAGTAAAAAAACATACGAGACCATGTTCCGTCGACCCATCCGTCATTACGTTTAAAAGAGCCGGCTGCTGTTATTGCCCAACCATGCTTTAACTGGCCGCTGGTATAGCTAAGTATGCTACGTAATGACAAGTTATTGCCGTACTCTTGCTTAAAGGTAAGCGCGGGTTTGGCATCAAAACCGCTGGTAATAATATTAATGGTACCCCCTACAGATGGCACTGCAAGCTTAGAAGCACCAAGGCCGCGTTGTACCTGCATAGTGCGGGTAATATTATCAAGACCAAACCAGTTTGACCAAAACACCGAACCGTTTTCCATATCATTCATGGGTATACCATCAACCATTACAGCAACGTTGCGCTGGTTAAAACCACGTATAGTTATACGGGCATCGCCATCGCCACCGCCACCTTGGGTAGCATAAACACCAGGCGTTGTGTTTAGTATCATTGGCAAGTCTTGCGAGCCTAACTGTTCTTTAATTTTTTCAGCGGGGATGTTAGAGAAGGCAACCGGTGTTTGGCGGTTAATAGCTATATCGGCAAATACTTCTACCTCTTTAATAACATTTGCCTGTAACTGTATATTTATAAAAACCGAATTTCCATCAACCTTTACTTCTTTATTTTCAGTTTTATAACCAGAAAACTGGACAGCCACGTTATAGGTACCATTAGGTACTTCTAAACTAAAATTACCGTCTATATCGGTTATTCCGCCTTTGCCCGGGGCGTAAGTTACAGTGGCTCCAATAACGGTTTCGCCCGTTGCAGCGTCTTTTACAGTGCCCTTAATAGTGCCTTGGGCAAGCACAGTTGTAGATGCAATAACCAGTATTGCCAACAGGGTAAGCAGTTTTTTCATGCGGTTTTCTGTTTGATAAAAAAAGGCTAATGTTTTGCATTAGCCTTTTAGCATAAACTCTATTTATAAACTTAGTTTATAGTTACTTTTTTAATGGCTGTACCTTTAGCGGTTTCTATTCTCACAAGGTAAAGACCTGAGTTAAAACCGTAAGTATCGAACTTAGTAACTTTAACACCTTTTTCAGGAGCTATAGTCATAACCAACTGGCCAGATACGTTGAATACTGTAATAGCTTTAATATCTTCAGACATACGCACGTTTACAACATTAGTAGCTGGGTTAGGGTAAACTGTTGCAGTAAGAATTTGGTTAGTTTCACCAACACCTACAGTATTACAATCGCAAACGTGAGCTCCAAGTTCAGTAAAAGTATTGTTAGGTAGTGTATCCCATTGTGTTGCAGGGTTCCATGCACCGGTATAAGGCACCCCTGGGTTAGTTTTGGTTCCGTTTAGTACACCTGGTTTACGAATCATAGTTTGGTTTTGGGTCCAGTAACGTAAAAAATAAACGTTTGAAGCAATACCGCTGCCTGCATCGTACGATGAGTATGGAGGAATGTTAGTCCATGCCGCAGTACCACCAGTGCTACCGGTTGGTTGCTCACCAATCAAACCAAAAATATCTACATATACCCACGTTCCATTTACATTTTTCTCTAATGATATTGCATCATCGCCATTAAAACACATGGTACGCAAGCTTCCGCTGGTAGGGTTGCAGCTGGTACAAAGTTGTACGTCTGCTTTTACAGAAAGGTCAGCAAAAGGTATCGTATCTGTTCCCAAATCGGTAGTATTAATTACAATTACATATACATCTTTAGAAGCTATTGTAGCGTTTGGCAGGGGTAAAATCTCGTTAGCTGCGGCTACTGTAGTACCATTAGACCAACGGATAAGGCGGTAATCAGATAAATTGATAGCGGCTCCGGTTGGATTATAGATTTCCAATGCTTTATTGTTAAAAGAACCCTCTACATATTCAGAGATAAAAAGATCGCTACAATTTTGCGCATTAACGGCTAAGCCAGCTAAAACCATTAAACAGGTGTAAAATATTTTCTTCATATAATTTATTTTATGGCGCAAAAATATAACTAATTGCCGATAAAAACAGGCACTTAATCATTTCTTAACCATTTTGGAACATAAATGATAGTATTAAGGCAGAGTGTTTACCACTTTTTCGATTACTTGCGCAAAATTGGCATGTTCTAAAGCCAGTACTTTTTGCTGGACAACTGCAGGGGTATCAGTAGGTTCTAACATTACTTTTGCCTGAAAAAGGTGTTCGCCATTATCGTAAACCCTATCAACATAGTGTATGGTTATACCGCTTTCTTTTTCGCCAGCGGCAACAACAGCCGTATGTACATGTATGCCATGCATGCCTATGCCGCCATATTTTGGCAACAATGCAGGGTGAATATTTACAATACGGTTTGGGTAAGCTTCGATAAGGTATTCAGGTATCAACCATAAAAAGCCTGCTAAAACTATAAAGTCTATCTGGCTAACATACAGCTCCTGTAACAGGGTTTCTGTTTGGGTAAATTCAGCTTTAGAGGGGATAACATAGGTTTCAATATTAAAGCTTTTGGCAATATCCAACACGCCAGCATTAGCCTTGTTTGATACCACCAAGGCTACTTCTATGGTAGGATGGTCTTTAAAATATTCGACAATTTTTTTTGCGTTGCTGCCGCTGCCGCTGGCAAATATGGCTAATCGTTTTTTCAAGGCTAAATTTTGTTACAGCTGTTTTCTTTCTTGTCTCTTTTTAATACTCCCCTTTACCAGGCGGTAAATTTCGCCAAAATAAACGCTCATATTAGCATCCCATAGCAGCGAGTTAAAATTTTCTTTCATCTGCCTGTTGCCCACCGGCACTAAACGTAGCCCCAAGCCAACGCCTACACCAAGCCAGCGAAATATTTTATACTCGGCCATAAACATAGGCTCAACTGTGATAATACCACCTTTGGCAAACTCTTTTAGCGTACCAGCCTTATTATTATAGGTATAAGATGATGCTCCAAAACCTAGCTCGAACGGAACGGTAAATTCCCATTTTTTTATACGAGCCACTACTATGTTTGAGTAGAACGACACAAGCCCATAGTTAAGTTTGGCTGCAACAGTATCAACCCCTACAGAATCTGAAGGCACTATTTTATTACGGTAAATATTACTATTTAGCCATTCTATTGCCAAGCCAACTCTTGCATAGTTTCCAAACCTAAGTCCGGCGCCAAGGGCTGTCATACGGGCGGGGGTGTTGGTAATAAACGACCCGTGAGAGTCCCAACGGAAAATGAGTTTGGGCTTTTTTGTAAATGATGTGCGGATAGAGTCGGCCAGTGACTGCCCATTAGCAGCAAGCCCCAGCCCCATAAACAGGACTAAGGCTTGCATTACTATATATTTAAGTTTATTAGGCAAATATTACTTTTTAAACTTACCCTGCGATAGTGCAGTGTAGTTTGCTAAGTTGTACAAAAGGCGTGCCCCAACGTTAGCATCCCATTCATCCATCCCAGGTGCAACCTCGTTAAGGTCGAAACCTATGATGCGCTTTTTAGCAGCAACTACTTTCTTAATTAAATAAACAGCCTGGTGAAACTCTAAGCCGCCTGCAACAGGTGTACCTGTATTAGGGCAAAGTTTAGGGTCAAGGCCATCAATATCAAAAGATATATAAACGTTTTGTGGGAGGGCTTTTACTATAGCATCGCAAATTTTTGCAAAAGTGGTACCCTCATACATTTGTTCAGCTATATCAGCCCAGTAAAAGGTATTAATACGCTTAGGGTTAAAGTTGATGATATCAACTTCTTCCTGACAAATATCGCGTATACCAACCTGGACAATTTTTTCAACCTCTTTTATTTTTAGGGCGTTGTACATTATAGAAGCGTGAGAGTATTCAAAACCTTCGTAGGCTTCGCGCAAATCGGCATGGGCATCAATTTGCAAAATACCAAATTTGCCAAATTTTTGGGCCAAAGCTTCCATAAGGCCCAGTGGGGTGCTATGCTCGCCGCCTAATACTCCAACAATTTTACCTTGGTCAAGGTATTTTAGGCTGCGGGTTTTAACCCATTTGGCAAGCTCTTTTCCGGTTTTATTAACCTCAGCAATTAATTTTTTAGCCCCTTTGCTGGTTTCGGCATCGCCACCATCAGCCAAAAAGTCAAAATATTTTTCGGTTTGCTCTCGGGTTTCAATGCTTTTCTTAGCCCACTTTTCCGATATATCTTCCATAGCCACGCCCAATTTCCAGGCATCTTTTACGCCTTCAAAGTAAAGGTCAACCTGCATTGATGCATCAAAAATAGCCTCAGGACCATGGGCTGTGCCGCCACTATAGGATGCTGTACCATCCCACGGCACAGGAATAATTACAACTTCAGCATCATCAGTGTCAAAAGGTAAACCAAACAGGTTGTTATTTATGTTGCCCGGGGCATTTGGGTCAAAATTTTTTATTTTATCTTTTTTAGTCATGGCTATATTATTTAGCGGCAAAGGTAAAAAGAATATGCAACCACCGGATTGCTAAAACAAAAAGCCCTGACTCGTAAGAACCAGGGCTTTTTATTTGAGTAAAATACTAACTATTTTACTTTGTCTGATAACTCAGTACCGGCTTTAAACTTAACCACTTTTTTAGCGGCAATTTTAATTTCTTTACCGGTTTGAGGGTTACGGCCTTTGCGGGCAGCACGTTTAGCTACTGAAAAAGAGCCGAAGCCTACTAGGGCAACACGGTCACCTTTTTTAAGAGCTTTAGTGGTAGCGCTTACAAAAGCGTCAAGAGCTTTTTTAGAGTCAGCTTTAGAAAGTTTAGACTCAGCAGCGATAGCGTCGATTAATTCTGCTTTGTTCATAGTGTTGAAAAAGTTTTAGTTGTACTATTTGTTTAACTAATGTGAAACAAATGTAAAAGCTATTTCGGTATTGTCAAGTGTTTTGACAAAAAAAATCGCTATGTGTTAATAAAAATGGGGCATTGTTAATATCGTGGTCCTATAACCTAATCACAGCAGGCTTATTAAAGTAGTCCTGCCAAAGTTTCTCTGTATATACAGGCATTGCAGTACTATATATATATGTACCCCTTATATACTATATAAACTGGGCACCATCCTCAATCTTATTCCCGGCCAGATATTCGTGTATTTTCATTCGGCGTTTGCCGGGTGCTTGCAGTTCCAACACATCTAAATAACCACCCGCAGCAAACACTTTTAAGTAGCTCTTATTGTCCGTTTCTATAGTTCCTGTGGCATTGGTATTATCGGCAAGGGTTAACTGCGTGCTATATACTTTAATATCGCTTTGCTTACCATCTACACCTATATATATAGTATAAGCAGCTGGGTATGGACTTAAACCCCGCACATGGTTATGTATTTGCTGTGCGGTTTTGGTCCAATCTATTTTGCATGTTTCCCTAAATATTTTGGGTGCATGCTTAATGTCTTTTTCTTCAACCTGGTCTTGCGGAATAGGTTTAACATTATTTGCTTCTATAGCCTGTACTGTTTTTACTACCAGCCCTGCACCTACTTCCATTAACTTATCGTGCAGAATGCCTGCATTATCATCGGGCCCTATGGCCAAACGTTCCTGAAAAATAATATCGCCAGTGTCTATAACATGCTTCAAAAAGAAGGTGGTAACGCCCGTTTCTTTTTCGCCATGTATAATAGCATGGTTTATGGGTGCCGCACCGCGGTACTGAGGTAGCAATGATGCATGTAAATTAAACGTGCCCATAGGGGGCATATCCCAAAGTGCTTCGGGCATCATTCTAAATGCAACAACAATTTGCAGGTCGGCTTTTAAGGCACGTACCTCATCTAAAAAAGCAGGGTCTTTTAAATTGGTGGGTTGCAATACATGCAGGTTGTGCTCCACCGCGTATTGCTTAACGGCCGATTGTGAAATTTGTAAACCACGGCCCGATGGTTTATCGGGGGCGGTTATTACCCCTACTATATTACATCCGTTTTTAACTAATGCATCTAACGATGCTACTGCAAATTCGGGTGTACCTAAATATATAATGCGTAACGACATATTAATACAAAGGTACAATGTTGTAGTGTAGCATTACATACCTATTATATTGTATATAATAGTAATTCGCTTTTTAATTGCACTAGCAACTTGCAAAAACATGCTTTTATGGTATTTCAATTTTAGTGCTAAAACAGTTTTTGCAAACTCATAGCAAATGGAAAGTGAATTTCAGATACAGATACACATTTACACTAACAAGATTTATTGTATGTCTTCTATTCGCAATTTCAATAAAAAATAAAAATGCAATTTACCTTTCATTTTTTATCATCAATATTTTTATTTGCAACAAAAATCCCCGCCTCTTTCGAAACGGGGATTTAGCAGAATTAATCGAAAATTCCTTTTAGAGAAAAATTACTTTTTCTTTTTAGGAGCCGCTTTTTTAGCAACTGGTTTAGCAGTTACTTTTTTAGCTGGAGATTTTTTTACTGCCGGTTTTTTAGCGGCTACTTTTTTAGGAGCTGCTTTTTTTGCCGGAGCTGCTTTTTTTGCTACTGCTTTTTTTGCCGGAGCTGCTTTTTTAGCTACTGCTTTTTTAGGAGCTGCCTTTTTAGCTACTGCTTTTTTAGGAGCTGCTTTTTTTGCTGCTGGTTTAGCAGCTGCTTTTTTAGGAGCGGCCTTCTTAGCTGCAGGCTTTGCTGCTGCTTTTTTGGCTGGTGCAGCTTTTTTAGCTGCTGGCTTTGCAGCCGCTTTTTTCGCAGGAGCGGCCTTTTTTGCTGTTGAAGTTTTTGTTGCCATATTTCTTTTTTAGTTTGATTGAAATATTATACATAGTTACTATCAAACGCTCATAAATGCTATACCCCCATGCAAAGATTTATTAACAGCCAACAAGGGTGTTTTTGTTAATTACTCAAAATAATTAAACAAAAAAATAAACAAATTTTTCTGAACATACTGATTTTACTATATGTTCAGCAGCGATACGAAAAGTGTTGTAAAAATATATCGGCAAAAATATTATTTACTATTGCGCAAAAAAATAAAAAAAAGCTGCAGAATATAATGACTTACATGTAAATTATGAAACGCTACACGCCTTTATTTACAAGCTACACAGAAGATGAAAGAAAACAAGAAGAGTGGGTGAAAGAAAATTTACTTACCTATTAATTTTTTTATTTCGTTTAGCTTCATCAACGCTTCAACAGGTGTAAGTGTATTGATGTCTATGCCCTGCAATTCGCTATGAATTTGTTCCAACACAGGGTCATTCAACTGAAAGAAACTTAATTGCATACCTGCTGCAGCCGCCTGTACATCTGGCTTTCCGGCTGCACCACCAGCGTGTGTTTGTTCCAGTTGTTTTAAAATTTCGTTTGCACGCGATAAAACTTTTGCAGGCATGCCGGCCATTTTTGCAACGTGTATACCAAAACTATGTTCGCTACCACCGGGTGTCAATTTCCGCAGAAAATGCACTTTGCCGTTCGCTTCTTTAACAGAAACATTATAATTTTTGATGCGGTTGAACTGGTCTGCCATGTCATTTAACTCATGGTAGTGGGTAGCAAATAATGTTTTTGCCTTTGCTGTTGGGTGTTCATGTATAAACTCTGCAATGGCCCATGCAATAGATATGCCATCGTAGGTACTTGTGCCACGGCCAATCTCATCTAACAACACCAAACTGCGATTGGTTAAATTATTTAGAATGCTTGCTGTTTCATTCATCTCTACCATAAAAGTAGATTCACCCGACGATATATTATCTGATGCGCCAACGCGTGTAAATAATTTATCTACCAACCCTATACGTGCCGATGTTGCGGGCACAAAACTACCCATCTGCGCAAGCAATACTATCAATGCTGTTTGACGCAGCAGCGCGCTTTTACCGCTCATGTTAGGGCCGGTAATTACAATCATTTGCTGGTTGGTATTGTCCAGATAAATATCGTTTGCAATATATACTTCGCCAACAGGTAATTGCTTTTCTATAACAGGGTGGCGGCCGTTGCGTATGTCTATTATAAAGTCTTCTTCTATTGCTGGCTTTGTGTAATTATTTTCTTCAGCCAGTATAGCAAATGACATTAAACAATCTACCCTTGCAAGTAACGATGCATTAAGCTGAACAGGCTTTATATACTCGCCTGTGGCCAGTACCAAATCGTTGAACAACTTGGTTTCCAATGCAAATATTTTATCTTCTGCACCTAATATTTTTTCTTCGTACTCTTTTAATTCAGGTGTTATGTAACGCTCTGCATTAACTAACGTTTGCTTGCGTATCCAATCAGTTGGTACTTTATCTTTATGTGCATGGGTTACCTCAAGGTAATAGCCAAACACATTGTTAAACGCCACTTTTAACGATGTAATGCCCGTGCGTTCAACCTCTCGTTTTTGTATTTGTAATAAATAGTCTTTGCCTGAGTATGCTATTTTGCGCAGCTGGTCTAACTCTTCAGAAACTCCTTCGTTAATTACATTACCTTTGTTAACCAACACCGGTGCTTCGGCATTCAATTCTTTTTCTATGCGCTCAACTAATGTTGTGCAATTATTTAGCTGTTCGCCAATGGCACGCAGCGCGGTATTTTTTGATGCATCGCAAATGGTTTTTATTGCCGCAGAAAATTGCAATGCTTTTTTAAGCTGATACAACTCGCGTGGAGAAATACGTAATACCGACACACGTGAAATGATGCGTTCTAAATCGCCCACCAATTTTAGGTGATTGGTAATTTCTATATTAAGGTCTTTGTTCTTTAAAAAATAATCAACCACTTCAAGCCTGTCTTCAATTGGCTGGCGGTCTTTTAGCGGAAGTGCTACCCAACGTTTCATTAAACGCGAACCCATTGGAGTAACTGTCTTATCAATTATATCAATAAGTGTTACTGCATTTTCATTTAATGAATAAGAAAGCTCCAGATTGCGGATAGTAAACCTGTCTAACCAAACATAACGGTCTTCATCAATACGCGCTATGCCGGCAATATGCGCGGTTTTATCCTGCATATTTTCGTTTAGGTAATGCAGTACCGCACCTGCGGCAACAATACCTAAATCTAACTCATCAACACCAAAGCCTTTTAACGATGCTGTACCAAAATGCTTAAGCAATAAGTTACGTGCAAAATCAGTTTTAAAAACCCAATCGTCTAGCGTATAAGTATAGTACTTATCAGTAAAACTTTCTACAAACGCTTTGCGGTTATTTTTTTCAAATATAACTTCGGTAGGCCTAAAGCTTTGCAGCAACTTATCTATATATGCATGGCTGCCTTGTGCAACTAAAAACTCACCAGTTGATACATCAATAAAAGCAATGCCACAGTGCTTAACATCAAAATGTATACAAGCTAAAAAGTTATTGTTTTTATGGTCAAGTATTTTATCGTTGTATGCTATACCGGGCGTAACTAAATCGGTAACACCACGCTTAACAATATTCTTTGTCAGCTTTGGGTCTTCAAGCTGGTCGCAAACGGCTACGCGCAAACCCGCACGTACCAGTTTAGGCAAATAGGTATCTAACGAGTGATGGGGAAAACCGGCAAGCTCTATATGTGATGCAGAACCATTGGCACGCTTGGTTAAAACAATACCTAAAATTTTAGCAGCCTTTACTGCATCCTCTCCAAAAGTTTCGTAAAAATCGCCAACGCGAAAAAGCAGCAAAGCATCGGGGTACTTGCCCTTAATCTCTGCATACTGTTTCATCAAAGGTGTTTCGCTACTGCCTTTTGCCATGTTGCGAAAATAGTTAATTCAACCAAGAGTTTGCTGCTTATTTATTAGCAACTACATTTGAAACATGAAACCATGGTAAAAAAAGAGTTTTTGGATTACTATTGCATTACTTATGCCTGTGATGTTTTGGATTATTATATGTTTTCTGTTAGGTCAGGAAATACCTTTATTATTTTGAGAACTTTGCTTTTTAGCCTACTTTGTATCTCTATTTAATATACCATTGCAGGTTATATTTTATATAGCTAATTATAGAAAGTTGAGCACTAACCACAAGTATAGTATTTTTGTACTTTTATTATTGAATGTTACAAGCATTACATATATATTAATAAGTGTTTATTATTTTAAAAAAGAATAATGCAGGCAAATTTCTACCCAATAAACAAAAGCAGGTTTGTACTAATGTTGGTATTTTTTGTACTGCTTGCCATAGGCAGCCTTACAGGTATATACTATATATATACCCACCCAAACGATGATGGCTATGTATACATGCCACGCATAGTTATAGCGTTACCAATATTAGGTGTATTAGGAATTATTTTTGCCTTGTTAAATATATTCTCAGGCAAAAAGGGGTTAACAATCAGCACTGCGGGGCTTGCATTAAACTATGGCTTAAATAAATTTGGCCCCATTGCGTGGACAGACATTGTGAGCGCCAACAAAAAGCGTTATCTGATGAACAACTACCTGGTTGTTTATTTAAAAGACCCTGCTGCATTTGTTGCCACGCGTAAAGGGTTTAACAAACGGATGTATAATGAGAATTGGTCGGCGCACGGTTCTCCGTTGGTAATAAACGCTACTCAACTAACCGGTGATATGGACACCATACTTGCCGAAATAAAAAGCAGAATTACGGTTAGTGCATAAACTACTAAGCCCCGGCAAATACCAAGGCTTAGTGGCTTTTAAAAGTATAGAAATTACGACGCTTTTTTTGCGGGCACTACAACTTTACGCACTGGCGGGTTGTTTTGCACAGGGCTGCGCTTTACCAACCCAATGCGTTGCATAAAGGCCCTGAACCTACTGGCGCTTTTACCTACTTTGGTGCCGCTTACTTTTGCCCTTACCTGTTTTTCAAACGCCTGGTATTCTTTGGTTTTTACTACCTCGTTATAAATACCATTTAGTGTTTGGTTAGATAATATGGCAGGCGATGCTGTTGTATTACTATTGTTGGTGTTGTTATTATTTACGCTGGTATTGTTAACGGGCGGCGTTGGTGTAGGCTGACTATTAGTTCCACCTTTTAATCCTCCGTTTTGACTGTAAGCTGCTGCGCAGAAGTAACTACTTAGAATTACTATAACTGCAATAACTTTTGTTTTCATGGTTGTATAACCTGGTTACCCTAATATATTCAATCTACGTGCCAAACTCTGCATTGCTCTATTGACAGGCATTTAAAGCCAATTTTTAAGCCCTGTAATTTATAGCTACCTTTGCCCAATGGCAGATTTTACAGCACTGGTTACCTATTATACACAAGAGCAGGGTGGACGAAAAACACCTATTGGCGCTGAATATAACCCTGTACTGCGTTTTGAAAACGTAGAGGGAAACATTGCAGCCGACCAGGATTTTACAGGCCGTACCGATGTTTTTCCCGGCGAAAGTATAGAAACAGAATTTACATTGCTACGCAAAGAAGATTTGGAAAACAGCTTGTATTTAGGCCAGAATTTTGAGCTGACAGAAAGCCGTGTACCCATTGCTACAGGTGTAGTATTGGAAATACAAAACATAAAACTGAAAAAGAAAAGCTAATGCGCAAACTGGCAAACGAAGAGCTTAACCGTTTAAGCAGAGAAGAGTTTAGGGATGCTGACAAGCGTAAGCTGATTATTATATTAGACAATGTGCGCAGTTTAAATAACGTTGGCTCCGTATTCCGCACAGCAGATGCTTTTTTAGTAGAGGCCATTTATTTATGCGGTATTACCGGTACGCCACCCAATAAAGAAATTTACAAAACAGCATTAGGTGCTGACGAAACCGTAAGCTGGAAATACTTTGCCACCACAATGGAAGCAGTAGAAGCCTGCAAACAAAACGGCTATGCTGTTTATTCAGTAGAGCAAGCCGAGGGCAGCATTATGCTAAATGATTTTACCTCAAATAATGATGCCACTGCTTTGGTATTTGGCAACGAAGTAAACGGGGTAGATATTGATGTTATCAATGCATCAGCCGGGTGTATAGAAATACCACAAGACGGCAGCAAACACTCGTTAAATATATCAGTAAGTGTAGGTATTGTTGTGTGGCAGGTTGTTAAAACATAATATATAAAGAACTGTTTTTAAAGCTTATGAATAAGATGAGAGTAGATATATGGTCGGATGTGGTATGCCCGTTCTGCTATATTGGCAAACGCCAGTTTGAAATTGCGCTGGACCAGTTTGAACATAAAGACAAAGTTGAAGTTACCTGGCATAGTTTTCAGTTAGACCCTAATACGCCTAAACCGGCTGTTGGCAATATATACGACATGCTATCAAAAAAGTACAGTTTGACTTTGGAAAAAGCCAAAGAAATGACACAGGGTGTGATAGATATGGCTGCATTGGTTGGTTTGTATTATGATATGGACAAAGCTAAACCCAGCAATACGTTTGATGCCCACCGCCTGATACATTTAGCCGCTAAAAACGGCTTGGCTGATAAGGCTGAAGAAACATTTTTCTCGGCTTACTTTACCAAAGGCGCTGATATTTCTGACGAAGAAACATTGAAAAACCTATCGGCTGAAATTGGATTAAATGCTGCTGAAGTAGATGCTGTTTTAGCAAGCGATGAGTTTGCCGATGCCGTGCGAATGGACCAATATAAAGCCCAACAAATGGGAATTAAAGGTGTACCGTTTTTTGTGGTGAACCAACAATACGGAATATCTGGTGCGCAAGGTGGACAGGTAATTTTAAAAGCCCTGCAAGGTATTTGGGCCGAGCAAAACCCCGCCCCTGCAACTGATGGCGAAAGCTGTGAGGTTGATGGTGAATGTTAAATAATTATCAGGCTGTAATTTATAGATAAAACCGTGCTACTAATCATCAAAAATTAGTACAATGGAAGATTCTAAAAAAGTAACACAACCAAAAAATTACAATAAAGCAGCTTACGCTATATTTGTAATTGCTGCTATTGTATTTCTGTTTACGGATAAGGACACTAGCAATACGGCTATATTTTTAGGTGTAGCCATAATATTCGATCCCTTTGATGTAAACCAGAAATGGGCAGAAAGGCCCTATTGGCAAAAGGCTTGGCTAATTATCCATTTAGGTGCCGCAGCTGCTGCGTTTGGATATCTTATTGGAAAAGATTTACTTTAAAACTGGAAGTAAATAAAGGGCTGTATCTCGGCTGATTTAACCTGTATAACGATATAGGCAATAACCAATATTAAAGCCGCTTTACCAATAAGCGGGGTATTAGTTACTACTTTTTGCAAGCCCATTTTAAAGCGCGTTGGGGTAAAGTGCATTAAATAACCCAACACTACCAATACAATTACGTTAGGGTAGCCCTTGATAAAGCCAATCCAAATTTCGGGGTGGAAAGCATAAACAATGCGGCCCATTACCTGGTGCGCCACATCAATATTCGGGGCGCGGAAATATATCCAGCAGAAACATACAAAATGGAACGTAAAGAATATACCTACTAATTTGGTAAAGGTATTTTTCCGTACATCAAATACAGTGCGAATAGCTTTATCAAAACCAAGTGCGAGGCCATGCAAAGCACCCCATAAAATAAACTGCCATGCAGCGCCGTGCCATAAGCCACCAATAAGCATGGTTATCATTTGGTTTACATACTGCATTACTTTGCCCTTACGATTACCGCCTAACGATATATACACATAATCGCGTAACCAAAATGAAAGAGACATGTGCCAACGGCGCCAAAACTCAGTAACATCGGCACTTTTATATGGCGAGTTAAAGTTTGGTTTTAGGGTATAACCAACTAACTGTGCAATACCAATGGCCATGTCAGAATAGCCAGAAAAATCGCAGTATATCTGCAGCGCATAAGCATATACCGCGGCCAGATTTTCAAAGCCTGTATAAAGGCCAGGATCGTCAAAAACACGGTCTACAAAATTGGTGCTTATATAATCAGATATAACAGCCTTTTTAAATAAACCGGTGGCAATTAAAAACACTGCACGGCCAAATTGTGCTTTAGTAATGGTGGTTTTTACCCTTATTTGTGGCAGGAAGTCGGCAGCGCGAACAATAGGCCCTGCAACCAAATGCGGGAAGAAGGTAACGAAAAAAGAAAAGTCTAAAAACGATTTGGTAGGCTTAAGCTGCCCACGGTAAATATCAATAGTATAACTCAGCTTTTGAAAGGTAAAGAATGATATACCAACGGGTAGAATCATGTTGTCAATATTGAAATAGCCCACCCAACTGGCTATGTTTATTGTCTCTAAGCCATTGTTTAGTATGTTGGAAATAGTCTCTGTATCAACCCCGACATTTTTTAAAATAAAGCCCGCGTATTTAAAATAAACAAGGGCCCCCAGGTTGACGAGTAAGCTGGCTATTAACCACCCCTTTTTACCCCCTTTGGTTTGTGATGCTTCTATGCGGTTACCGATTAAAAAATCGAGAATTGTGGAGCCCACCAACATAAACACAATGGTACCACTGGATTTATAGTAGAAGAAAAGCGAGAACAATGTAAGGTAAAACGTGCGCGTAAAAGTGTTGCGGTATACCATGCCGTATACCAGCATAAAAGCCGCAAACATCCATACAAAATAGCCCGTGTTAAAAAGCAACGGCTCTTTGGCATTGTATTCTAACAAGCCGTTAAGTTTACTAAAATCTATATTGGGCCACGTAAACATTTATTTATTCATTATTTTTATATACTCGTCGTATGATTTTAAAATAGCATTAAGCAGCAACTGCCCCTGCAGCTTATAACCCGCACGCTGAAAGTGTATTCCATCTCCAGCCATTAGCGCATATTTGCGCCAGTTTTTTGCAGAGCCAAAGCCACCGGTTATGTCAAACATATTCCAAACCGCAAGTCCATTAGCTTTTGCAAAGCCGTCAATAATACCTGCCATTTTAGCAATGTTAGCGTTATTGTATTTTCGGCGTTTAAAACAATCGGGCGGGGTGGTTAAAATAAAGCTTGCCCAGGGGTTGTTATCCTGTAAATGCGTAATAAGGCTATCGATATCTTTTACCATTTGTAGCGAATCAAATTTAACACCGAAAGCTTCGTTTGTACCCAATGAAATAATGATAAGCTGTGGGCCTAATACTTGGGTTTGCTGGGCAAATAAAGGCGCACTGGCATAGTTGGCATACTGTGCTCCATTAACACCTGCTACATGGTATACAATACCCGGCTTTTCATTTTCCATAACAAAACCGTAGTACTGCATATGTGTTGCCGATGCATTGGGCTTATCATTTTCGAGCACCACATAGTTTGTTAAGACTGGCATTTTTAACGACACAAAACCCGGAGCAATTTCATGGGTAGAAGCATCAACATAATTACTTGGCTTAGCGGTATCGCCTACATTTATAGCATACGAATCGGGGCCGCTGTTGTACAGTATACCTAAATGGTTAAAGTTATAGTCTGTACTATCGGCCAGATTGGTTTTTAGGGTAAGGCGGGCGTACTGATTAGTGGTATTGAGGTAAAACCCGGTAACGCCAGTGCGGCTATTATAGGTAGGCTGCACATTGCGCCCCGCTTCCCAGATTGCATTACTGGAGCTGCGGGTAGATGGAGGACCATTTGAATTTGCCTGCTTGTATGGAAACACTAAGCCACGGCCCGAGTTGCCAAAGGTGGTTTGCAAACCCATCCGCACTTCCCTGCTAAGGAAATCGGCCTGTATGTGAGAGTCACCAATATGGAGCACGTTAATCTGGTGCACCTGCTTTTTTTCCAGCATATATAACAGCTGAAAAAAGGGTTTTAAATTTTCAGGATAGGATATAACATTGGGGCGCACAACCATGGGGTGGTTTTCCACCAATTGTGCTTTAGTACCCAGTACCAAAAGCAAGGCTATAAGCAGGCTACAGGCTCTTCTTCCGCTGCTCATGTTTAAACTTTTCATACATTATTGTTTGCATTAAAATGCCCGCCAACTTACGGCCACCGGCAAACTTTAAGTGGGTATAATCTTTATTGGCTAATGGTGGTTTAGCATCGGCATAAGTAATCATAGAGCCTTCGCCGCCCATGGCTTCAAATAAATTCCAGAAAGCAACACCCGTTTTGCTGGCAATGCGGCGCTGAGCTTCTACTAAATAGGGGATGCTCTTCATAGTAGCATAGGTGCCTGTAGCTTTGCTGCCACGGTCGCTAACGCTAATAAGCAAAATGCTTGCCCCCGGGCAATTCTTCTTCAGTTTCTCTATCACCTTAACCATATTATTTTCGTAGCCTGTAAATTTGGTTACCCCTTCGGCAGCCACATTTAAGCCGTATTGCAGTATTATTAGTTTATAGTCGCGCAACGAATCAAAATTGGCCAGCATATAATCATCCACATTAAGCAATGCAGCACCTGAATTGCCTCGGAGTGAAAGGTTGTCTACGCTTATGCCGGTAGTATCTTCCAGCGTTACGCCATATACCTCGCCACCGCCGCCAAAACTTAAGGCTGCCGATTTAATACTATCGCCCTTAACTGTTAGCTTGTGCGCACCCTTGCCTGACTGCATAGCATAGCTTTGCGGACCTTTAGCATTTATATTTATACTTACGTTTGATGGTGTTGTAAAGTTGCCATAAAAAAGATTTACGGAGTTGAATCTGCGCAAGTGCGGGCTGCCTTTTACCCCCGCGTAATTTACTGTTGCACCGGCTGCCGGAACATATGAATTACAAGAGAAGCCGAGGCTTGCCGCCGATGGTTTGCCGTTAAGTCCTGTATAGGTTGTCCAATTATCGCTAAAGGTGTGGCTAACTGTTTGCCTGAACTGATTAACCTCTGATGTAATAGGTACAAAGCCCACTCCATTGCCGCCAAACTCTGATTGCAATGAGTCGCGCAGGGTGGCAGTAAGGATATCGCCCTCAATAAATGAATCGCCAAAAAAGGCAATGTGCAATGGTTTTTTAACGGTATCTAACTCGCAGAGGGCATCTAAAAACAGTTTCAGTGCCGACTTATCGTTGCTATAATCTTCAAAGCAAGTAAGGCCCGTTTTGCAGGTATCAACAAACTTGGGTTTTACTTTTTCTATGCCTGCTAATGTGGTGTCTTCCTGTTCTTTGCGGACATCAGAAAGCAAATCGACAGGCTTAAGGGTATAGCCGAAAACGGTTATTGCTGTATTGGTAAATGAGAGGCCAACCAACACTGTAAAAATGATGAATACGAAGGCGAAAGACTGTCCGATATAATTTTTCATTTTGCCTTAGAGGATTTGCATACGGTACGAATCCAAACGTATCAGTATAAATAATAAAATAGTGAAGCCTAACAATGATGAACCGCCGTAGCTAAAGAACGGCAGCGGGATACCAATAACAGGCATTAAGCCCAATGTCATCCCCACATTTACCATTAAGTGGAACATAAGAATAGACGCTACACCATAAGCATAAATGCGGGTAAAGGGCGCTTTTTGCCGCTCTGCAATGTATATGATGCGGAGTATGAGTGTCATAAACAAGAGCAAAACCGCACTGCTGCCAATAAAGCCCCACTCCTCACCCACCGTGCAAAAAATAAAGTCGGTATCTTGTTCAGGAACAAAATCGTATTTGGTTTGGGTGCCTTTGGTCCAGCCTTTGCCTACCAGGCCGCCAGAGCCAATGGCAATTTTAGATTGGTTTACGTTGTAAAGAATGCCCTTTTCGGCAATCTTTCGGTTGCTCTCGTCTATCTTACCCAACAGCGCATTAATACGTATACTTTGGTGAGGTTTTAGCACCTTGGTAAAAATATAGTTGACGCTGAAAGTGAATGCAACGGCCATACCAGCTACAGCTGCTACCCTAAGCAGGCGCGAAAACCTGCGTTTGCCAAAAAACATGAACACCAGTATTGCAGCCGCCCCAATAATAGCGAACAGTATTGTTTTTTCTACCAGTAACGATAGTATAAACAGCAGCGCAACAGCAAAACCTAAAAGCAAAAAGCCACCAGGCAAACCTTCGCGGTATAAAACAAATACGAATGAAAAATATACAATTGCCAAACCTGTTTCATTCTGCATTAAAATAATAATCACTGGCAGCAAAATAAGGGCGGCACTGATAAGCCTTGTCTGTAGCTTATCCATTTTAATATTAATCTCGCCTAAGTAGCGTGCCAACGCCAAACAGGTGGAAAACTTAGCCAACTCGGCAGGTTGTAAAGAAAAGCCGCCGCCAATATTAAGCCATGAATGGGACCCTTTAACCTCTTTGCCTAAAAATATGGTAGCTACAAGCAATACCATCATAAAAGCATAAATCCAAAAAGAGAAGGTGGGGAAGAGTTTACCATCGGTAAAAAGGATAACAGTACCTACCAGGGCGCATATACCAATAAACATGGCCTGTTTACCGTATTGCATATCAAGATCGAAAAGGCTAATGTTTTCAGGGTCGTAAACAGCAGCATAAATATTAAGCCACCCCATAGTTACTAAGGCAATGTATATAACCAGCAAAGGCCAGTCTATATTTTGTACTATGCTGCGCTGCTCTCTCACGTTATTCGTCTACAGGGGTTGCACTTGTTTTATTTTCATACACAGGTAAAACCACACCTTCCATCATGCGTTTCTCCATCTCGGGGCGCTTTGTTTTACCTTTAAGGTACTTCTCAATCATAAGCGATGCGATAGGCGCTGCCCATGTTGCTCCAAAGCCTGCATTTTCTACATACACCGCTATGGCAATTTTAGGATTAGCCACAGGGCCAAAACAAATAAAGATAGAGTGGTCTTTACCATGGGGGTTTTGTGCCGTGCCTGTTTTACCTCCCAATACTACACTATCTATTTGGGCAATACGGCCGGTACCATTTGTCATTACATTTGCCATAGCATCTACCACTACATCAAAATACTTTTTCTGCACTTTGGTATAATGCTTCTCTCCAAACTTAGGGTTGTAAACTCCAATAGGTTTATCGCCCACCTTTTTTATAGCATGCGGAAGTATGTACCAGCCACGGTTTGCCAGTGTAGCCGTGTAGTTAGCCATTTGTAAAGGGGTAACCCCCATCTCGCCCTGGCCAATGCCCAGCGATATTACAGAAAGGGCTTTCCAACGGCCTTTGCCATACATTTTGTTGTAATACTCTGCCGACGGTACGTTACCGCGAAGTTCGTTTGGCAAGTCGGAAGGAAGTTTAGCCCCAAAGCCGAAGCTCATAATATAATCGCGCCAGGTGCGGTAACCCGCCTCTGAAGGTTTGTAATGCTCTACAATGCTGCGGAACACATTACAGTAATAAGCGTTACACGATGTAGTGATAGAAAATTTTAAATCGACAGGGCTGGCATGTGCATGGCAACCAACGTGTACCCCACCTGCGCTAAAGCCACGGTTGCAGCTATAACGTGTATCTGGCGTAACAACACCAATCTCTTGCCCTACCAGTGCATTTGCAATTTTAAATGTAGATCCTGGTGGGTATGATGCCATAAGGGCGCGGTTAAACAACGGCTTCATGGTATCGCGCAATAGCACAACATAATTTTTAGAGCGCTCGTGGCCCACCAGTAAGTTAGGGTCGTAGGTAGGGCTTGAAACAAGGGCCAGAATTTCTCCTGTAGCTGGTTCAATAGCTACAATAGAACCTATCTTATTCCTCATCAGCTTCTCGCCATACTCTTGCAAGTCAAGGTCGATACTGGAAGTTAAATCTACCCCTGCAATGCCCAGGGTGTCAAAACGGCCATCGGCAAAGGCGGCGCGCTCGCGGTTAAATACATCTTTCTCTACGTGCCTAACTCCCCGAATACCACGAAGTGGAACCTCGTACGATTTTTCTATACCACTAAGCCCAATGTAGTCGCCCATTAAATAGTACGAACTGTCTTTTACAATCTTCTCGCTAACCTCGCCTACGTAGCCCAACAAGTGGGCGCCTACATTTTTAGGGTAGTTACGTATGGTACGCGCCTGCACATAAAAGCCCTGAAAATCGTAAAGTTTTTCTTGCAGGGCAGCATAGGCCTTGCCCGATAATTGCCCTTCGAAAACGGCAGGTTGGTACCAGGGGTGTTTTTGCTTTTTAAGCTTGGCAAACCTGTCGTTAAAACCTTTTGTATCAATATTAATAAGCCGGCAAAGCTCTGTAGTATCGCAATCTTTAACCTGGTTGGGGATAACCATTAAATCGTATGCGGCCTGGTTGGCAACCAGCAATTTGCCTGTACGGTCATATATAACCCCGCGGGGCGGATAATCTACAATACGGCGGATGGCATTGTTTACCGACATAATTTTGTACTTATCGTCAACAATTTGTATAAAAAACAACCTGCCTATGTAGGTTAAGCAAATAGCTACAACCAAGCCTGCAATAACATATTGGCGAGATGAAAGCTGTTTCATTACTGGTTGGATTTTCCTTTAGAGAAAAACTGCTGGCTGATAAATATCAAAACTAAGGTAAACAACGTGCTGGCAAAAATTTTAAGCAGCATTCGTGGAAGTTCGTCAAAACGGAAAAACTCTAAGAAGAAGAGCACAAAGTGGTGCACAAATACCAATATGCCTGAGTATAGTAAGTATTTAGGCAGGCCTAAGTAACCAATGGTTGGTTTAAAGTAAAACTCGAACCCCTCGCGCGGAGAGATAAGCCTGATAATATAAGGGCGAAGCAGACCCATCCACAAACAGGCGGTGGTGTGCATACCCAGAGTATCAGAAAAAATATCCATGGTAAGGCCAGTAATAAATGCCAGTACCAGCACCATTGCCCTTGGGGTTTCAATAGGTAAAGCCAGGATAAAAAGTACATAGAGGTAGGGGTTGAGGAAACCCGAAATCTCTACCTGGTTGAGCACCAAAATCTGGAGGCCCAACAGCACTATAAAGCGAAGAATATTAAATACTATCTCAATCCCCATTATTATCGCCTTTTTCTACGTCTTTAATTGTTTTCTGCTGTAAGCTATCACGCTCTGAACGTGTTACATCCTTTATTACATAAACATAAGACAAGGTTGTAAAATTGGTTGAGAGTTTAACCTTGATATTATGGAACGAGTCGTTGGGTTTTTCATCTAACGATTCAACCACACCCACCATAATATCTTCAGGAAAAATATCAGAATAGCTGGTAGTAACAATGGTATCGCCTTTTACAAGCTTAACATAAGAAGGAATATCTTTCAAGTAACCAAAATCGGGGTTTCCGCCTTCCCAAATTAATGAGCCAAAGTAGCCGCTTTTTCTTATTTTAGCACTAACCTTAACAGCCTTGTGCAAGAATGAGAGTACCGTTGCGTAGTTTGGCGACACATCTTTTACAACACCCACAATGCCATTGGGCGATATAACCCCCATTTTAGGCTGGATGCCTTGCAGGCTGCCTTTGTTTAGCGTGATGTAGTTGTTGCGGCGGTTAGTAGAGTTATTGATAACCTTAGCATTGGCATAGGAATACTTTTGGGCAAAGATGGTATCGTTTTTTACAAAGAACTTCTTGTCGGTAATTTCATAGGCAGCAGGTAGCATGGCACGCAGGCGGGCGTTTTCTTCAGCCAAATCGGCATTGGCCGTTTTAAGGGTAAAGTAATCGGTAATTTCAGACTGGGTTTCGTAAACCTTTCCAGAAACGGTATTTGCCGAGTTGAAATACTGGGTGTTATGATAATTATTGTTGCTAAACAGCAATACCAGAGCACCAATTTGTAAAAACAAAAAGAGAATAAAAAACCACGAGCGTATTAAAAAATTAATGAGGTTCTTCATTCTCTTTCCCTTGCTATAAAAGGCTTAGCGCCTTACTATTTAATAAGGAATTGGAAATTGTCGATATTTTTAAGGGCGATGCCAGTACCGCGTGCAACAGCACGTAGAGGATCTTCTGCCACGTGTACGGGCAGTTTGGTGCGCATAGAAATACGTTTATCTAAGCCACGAAGTAATGAGCCACCGCCGGCCATGTAGATACCTACACGGTAAATATCGGCAGAAAGTTCAGGTGGGGTCATTTCCAGTGCTGAAAGGATTGCCGCCTCGATTTTAGAGATTGACTTATCCAAGGCATGGGCAATTTCCTGATACGAAACGTAAATCTCTTTCGGGATACCCGTCATAAGGTCGCGGCCATGTACGGCGTAATCAGGTGGTGGGTTGTCAATCTCGGTCATAGCCGCACCCACGTTTATTTTTATTTGCTCGGCCGAACGTTCACCAATTAAGATGTTGTGCTGGCGGCGCATATATTCTTCAATATCAGCAGTAAACTCGTCACCCGCAACGCGTATAGACTTATCGCACACAATGCCACCCAAGGCAATAACGGCAATCTCAGAAGTACCACCGCCAATATCGATAATCATGTTACCTACAGGCTCGGTTACGTCTATACCCATACCAATAGCGGCTGCCATAGGTTCGTGGATAAGATACACCTCTTTAGCGCCGGCATGCTCGGCACTGTCGCGAACGGCACGTTTCTCAACCTCGGTAATACCCGAGGGGATACAGATAACCATTTTTAGCGAAGGGCTAAACCACTTCTTGCCAGAGTTAATCATCTTTATCATGCCGCGAATCATGTGCTCTGCGGCGTGGAAGTCGGCAATTACCCCATCCTTAAGCGGACGGATAGTCTTTATATTTTCGTGGGTTTTTCCATGCATTTGCATAGCTTTTTTGCCCACGGCTATAACTTTACCCGTTGTTCGGTCAACAGCTACAATAGACGGTTCGTCTACTACAACCTTGTCGTTATGTATAATGATCGTATTGGCTGTGCCAAGATCAATCGCAATTTCTTGCGTTAAAAAATCAAACATTCCCATGTGCTACAACTATTGTGTAACGGTTAGATTAAACGTGCAAATATAGTTAGCTAAATTACACGCCTGCATGTGCATTTGAAAATAACCTTTCAACTTTTTGTAAAAATTATTAACCGAGATGTGAACTATTTTTTCGCTAAAAGTTCGGCTTTTAGGTCTTAGCGAAAGCGGGCATACGCCCATTTCTATATTTTTCACAATTAATTTCTGCTATAAAAAAACAGAAACTAAGTGGTTTGTTAGTGTTTAAAGTGCCTATGACCGGTTGTAACCATAGCCATGCCATTATTGTTGCAATAGTCTATGCTTTCCTGGTCTTTAATGCTGCCGCCGGGTTGTATAACGGCATGTATGCCCGCGTTGTGTGCAATTTCAACACAATCAGGAAACGGAAAAAAGGCATCAGATGCCATAACTGCACCATTTAATTCAAAGCCGAATTTTTTGGCTTTAGCAATGGCTTGCTCCAGCGCATCAACGCGCGATGTTTGCCCTGTACCCGATGCCAATAGCTGACCGCCTTTTACCAGAATGATGGCGTTGCTCTTGGTGTGTTTAACCAGTTTGTTGGCAAATAATAAATCATCAACCTCTTGCGCGGTTGGTTGTATGGTAGTAACCGGCTTAAGGTCGGCAGCGGTTTCGGTAAACGTATCAAAATCTTGTACCAAAAGGCCATTTAGCAATGTGCGTACCTGTTTTGGCTGCATAGCAAAACCATCTGTAGCTAAGATAATGCGGTTCTTTTTGCCTTTTAAAATCTCCAGTGCGTCCAATTCAAATTCAGGCGCAATTAAAATTTCGAAAAACAGCTTATCCATTTCTTGCGCGGTAGCAACATCTATGCGCCTGTTGGTAATTAAAATACCGCCAAAGGCCGAAACAGGGTCGGCTGCAAGGGCGGCCAAATATGCCTCTTTTACAGTTGGGCGTGTAGCAACACCACAGGCATTATTATGCTTTATGATGGCAAATGCAGTATCCTCAAAATCGCGGATAAGGGCCATAGCAGCATCGGCATCTAACAAATTGTTGTACGACAATTCTTTACCATTCATTTGTTGAAAAACCTCATCTAACTTGCCATAAAATGCTGCCTGTTGGTGAGGGTTTTCGCCGTAACGAAGGTGTGAAGATTGGGTATGGCTCAGCTTAAATGCATCAACTGAACTATCGCGGTTGAAATAGTTAAATATGGCACTATCGTAATGCGATGTTACATTGAAGGCGCGGGCTGCAAACAAACGGCGGTCGGCAATATCAGTCTGCCCGTTTTTATCTTCAAGCAACGTCAACAACGGGGCGTAGTCGGCTTTAGAAGACACGATAACCACATCGTTAAAATTTTTAGCCGCAGCGCGGATTAGCGATATGCCACCAATATCAATCTTTTCAATAATATCAGGCTCGGCAGCACCAGAAGCTACTGTAGCCTCAAAAGGGTATAAATCAACAATAACTAAATCAATACCCGGAATTTCGTATTCTGCAATCTCGGCAATATCGCTGTTGTTGCTGCGGCGGTTTAATATGCCACCAAATACCTTTGGGTGAAGGGTTTTAACCCGTCCACCTAAAATTGACGGGTAGCCTGTAAGGTCTTCTACCGCGGTAACGGGTATGCCCAACCCTTCTATAAACTCTTGTGTACCGCCTGTTGAGTAAAATTCTACGCCTAACTGGTGTAGTTTTTTGATGATTGGCTCAAGGCCGTCTTTGTAAAAAACAGAAACTAAGGCACGTTTAATGCTTACCGGGTGTGACATGCTGATAATGGGTGGAAATTTGAAAGAGCAAACTTAGTAAATAACCTTACACAAAATTGGGTATTTATAAACAAAATTGGGTGTTAATGGCGATTTACCTGCCGACAGCTTTATTACTTTTTGCTTGTCCAAAAAGTAACCAAAAAAGACACCACGCCGCATCAAGTGCGGGGCAGGCTCAAGCAAATACACTGCAATTTTGCTCTCGCACTAGGCTAACCACACTAATTGCCTTGCAAATCCCGATAGCTATCGGGATTGTGTCCGCAACGGGCGTGGACTACCCACACACAATATAATAAAACAGTATATGAATGCATTTTCGCTGGATGAGCATCCTCAATCAGATAATTTGGTAATAAGCGAATTAGATAATTAAATAATGTTGTAACTTTTGGGGTAGTAGTTGGTCTTACCAAAAACTACAAACATGCAACGGTTATCCTGTTTACTAATTATTTTTGCTGTTGGCCTTTTCGCTTGCGATAGCGAACCCGACAATGATCCCACTTCAGAATCATATCTACCATTAGCTGTTGGCAACTATTGGGTTTATAAAACATACTCGACAGATTCAAACCAATATAATCCGTTAAACCTTACTTATATTCAAGAAGACAGTATTTATGTTGACCGATTTGAGATATTGGAAGACGATACATTTTATGTTTTAAAAGGTGTACCTGCGCATATGCTAGGAGAATATAATCAAAATGGAGAGGTCTACCTCCGAGATTCTTCGGAGGTTATATTTGGTATCAATAATAAGAAAATATTCATGCCATTTTGGGGCAATTTATACAGGAATCTATATATTGATTATGGTACAACACAAAATGGAATACCGAGCATATATCGGGAGTATATAGAACACACACCAGATGACTCATCTATCACTACTCCTCAAAGCACTATATATTGGATTTATCAGATATCAGGTTACTATTGTACAGATTACGATACAATTTTGAATGATCCAGGAGATTGTAATAAATTATTCAGTAGATATTTTGCACAAAATGTAGGTATGGTATGCGATTATGAGGGAGATAGCCTGTATGCTTTTCTTTCAAGGTATCATATACAATAATGCAATAAAGTACCATAATAGGTACAATTTGTCCATTGTAAAGGGTGTTGTTATTGCTGATATTTGCAGTGTACTTAAAACATACGGCTATGAAAAAACAATTAATAATTACCGCATTTATCCTATTGGGTTTTACTGCCAATGCACAACTACTTAATATGGATTTTGAGAATTGGGACTCTACCGATGTAGGGTACCCGCTACCCGATAACTGGGTTATTGGCCAGGGTACGGGGCAGTTTGGTATCTATAAGGATAACAATCCACAAAACGGTGCCTATGCCATGACATTATCGCGCTGGTATTACTATACGTTTGACGATGCGGTACAATCGGCACCGGCACCCTTTAAACCGGCAGAGTTGAGCGGGCATTACCGCTACACCGACAACCAAATAGTGCAAGGTGAAGAAGAGCCTTATAATGATACCGCACACGTATATGTATTTGCTACTAAATGGAATGTACAAAGCCAGCAAAGGGATACGCTGGGCCAAGGCAGCCTGGATTTGCACGGTGCTGAAAACTGGACATTTTTTAACTGTCCTATATACTATACCGGCAACGGGCTGCCCGATAGTGTTACCATACTTTTGGCGCCAACGGAAAGACACTTAAACTCGCCCAACGGATTGTGTCTTGCAAGCACTGATGGATATTGCTCGTTTTTTACGGTAGATAATTTATCGCTATCGGAAACGGTTACCGATGTTGCAGAGAAGCCTGCCGATAGGTTTAAGCTTTACCCCAACCCTGCCAGTGATGAATTGTATGTTGGCACTAACAATAACATGCAAACCTATGGTTATTTCATTTACGATGCGATGGGCAAAAGGGTTGGCAGTGGTAATTTAGGCACTGAGAACCGCCAGGTTGATATAACAGGTTTGGCTAGCGGGTTGTACACCCTGACTATATACGAAAATTACGAGGCAACAACATTGACATTTGTAAAACAGTAACTTGCTTTCTTCTGTTTAGTTCTAAAGTTTAGTTGAGTTACAACCCTATATTTGAAAGTAATTTCAGCTATAGGGTTATTTATTTAGCAGTATGAAAAAAGCGATACCCATACACGATTTTAACGAAGAGGACACCAAAAATGTGCCCGTACGCTACATTCAGCTAAACCCCCTAACTGAATATGATATAGCACCGCCACACCGCCATAACTATTACGAGGTATTCTTTTTTACCAAAGGCGGCGGCTACCATTATATAGATTTTGTGCAACACCCCGTGGCCGATAACAGCGTGCATATTGTATACCCCGGGCAGGTGCATGTGCTTAGCCGCGAGCTTAATACCAATGGAGCTGTAGTACATTTTTCGCGCGAGATTTATGATGATATCACCACCCAAAACGGACAACTTCCGTTGGTGCAATTTCTTAACAGCAATACCTTTTTGCATATAGAAAATACGCCCGAAGAACAGGACAAACTGAATACCGTTTTAACCCAGCTGAAAAGAGAATACCAAAGCAACAACCCCGAGGCTGAGATATTAAAAGCCTACCTGCATATATTGCTTATAAAGTGTATTCGCCTGTTTGATAAAAAGCACCCCGATTGGCAGGAAAATGCTACGGGCTTGTATAACGATTTTAGGGCCCTGGCCGAGGATAACTTCCTGGAACAGAAACAACCGGGCTATTATGCCGAGCGGCTTAAAATAAGCGAACGTAAGCTTAACGATATTTGTAAAAAAGCAACGGGTGTTACCGTGGGCGATTATTTAAATAACCGCATAATACTGGAGGCTAAGCGCCTGCTTTGTAACTCGCCGCTAACGGCAAAAGAAGTAGCGTTCTACCTAGGCTTTAACGACCCCTCTTACTTTAACCGCTTTTTTAAAATTAAAACGGGGCTTACTGCGCTGGAGTTTAGGCAGATAGCGGATAAGCGGGTGTAATAATCAGGCTTTCTTTCCTTTATAGTCTTTAATACCGAATTTGGGTGGGTTTTGTTGTTCGTAGTACCCATCGATGTAAAGCTCAGGGCCATAAGATGCTTTAACGGCTAACTGGTCGCAGCGGTTGTTTTCTGCATTTTCGGCATGGCCTTTTACCCAGTTGAATTTTACTTTATGGTTGGCCATAACGGCTAACAGGCGTTGCCACAGGTCGGGGTTTTTTACTTCTTTCCAGTTTTTACGTACCCAGCCGGCAATCCACTTTTTCTCAATAGCATCAACTACATATTTAGAGTCGGAATATACATTGATATTCATTCCGGGGTTTTTAAGCTGCTCAATGGCTACAATAACGCTTAGCAACTCCATACGATTATTAGTGGTGTAGCGGAAACCGGCAGCCAGCTCTTTGCGGTGCTGACCCGATAGCATAACAATGCCGTAGCCTCCCGGGCCGGGGTTGCCGCGCGCTGCACCGTCTGTATAGATACTGATTTCCATTTGGGGCAAAATTACTGGATTAATTCATAATGCAGAATGCAAAATTCAGAATGTTTTAACTCATCAGCTTTTCTAAGGCAATAGAAAAACTATTTGTTGCTTTGTCCTTTGCCGACGGCACTTCCTTTTTGCTTGATCAAAAAGGAAGCAAAAAATCAACGGCTGATATTTCTCACCGACCTGCTACGGGTTGTGAGCTAAACCGCGCAAACTCGTCAACCTAAGGCTGACTCAAACAGTGCGCGCTTGCCTCCCCGCCAAGGCGTGGAGACGCTCACTTTCCTTGCAGGTGCCCGTCTCGAAATATAGGCCGGACTTTATTTTCACAGATTACCATAGGACGAAATAATATGGAATTAATCTACCTGCGAATAACTATCAACTGTCAGTTATCAGATTTCAACTATTTTATCACACCCAGCTCTTTACCTACTTTGGTGAAGGCAGCGATGGCTTTGTCGAGGTGATGGCGATCGTGGCCGGCTGACATTTGTACGCGTATGCGGGCTTTGTCTTTTGCCACTACAGGGAAGAAGAAGCCTATTACATAGATGCCCTCGGTTAGCAGCTTAGCGGCAAACTCCTGTGCTAGCTTAGCATCATATAACATTACGGGTACTATGGGGTGTATGCCGGGCTTAATATCAAAGCCAGCTTCGTTCATTTTGCTGCGGAAGTACAAGGCATTATCCATCAGCTTATCGCGCAACTCGGTGGTTTCCTGTAATAAGTCTAACACCGCTATGCTTGAGCCTACAATGGCCGGGGCCAGTGAGTTAGAGAACAAGTATGGGCGCGAGCGTTGACGTAGTATCTCTATAATTTCTTTTTTGCCTGATGTAAATCCGCCCATAGCACCACCCAGGGCTTTGCCAAGGGTACCGGTGATAATATCTATTTTGCCTATTACGTTGTGATGCTCGTGCGTGCCGCGGCCTGTTTTACCCAAAAAGCCCGATGCATGGCACTCGTCAATCATAATAAGGGCGTTGTATTTTTCGGCCAATTTTACAATCTCGTCCAACGGGGCGATAGTGCCATCCATAGAGAAGACCCCATCGGTAACAATAATGCGGCTGCGTTGGGCTTGTGAGGCGATAAGCTGCGCCTCTAAATCGGCCATATCGGCATTTTTGTAGCGGTAGCGTACTGCTTTGCAAAGGCGCACCCCATCGATAATAGATGCATGGTTTAGCTCATCAGAAATGATTGCATCTTCTTCGCCAAACAAAGGCTCAAACACCCCGCCATTGGCATCGAAAGCGGCTGCATACAGGATGGTATCTTCTGTACCCAGAAACTCAGATATTTTCTTTTCGAGGGTTTTGTGGATGTCTTGCGTGCCGCAGATAAAACGTACTGACGACATACCGAAGCCATGGGTGTCAAGCGTTTTGTGTGCAGCCTCAATAACCTTTGGGTGGCTTGATAGGCCCAGGTAGTTGTTGGCGCAGAAATTTATCACCTCGCTACCATCAGTCAGCTTAATATCTGCACCCTGTGGGGTAACAATAACACGTTCTGCTTTATATAAACCCGCTTCGCGGATACCGGCTAATTCGCCTTGTAGTTTTTCTTGAAAGTCTTTTGGATACATGCTGTAAAATTAAGCAATTTTACCTCACCCCCTAACCCCATCTCCTAAAGTGAGAGGGGGAATTATTTCTTATGTTTGGAAAATGGAAACGCCTGATGATTATAAAGAGAGTAACCGTATAGCCTGGAACCAACGGGTAGAACCACACTTACAATCGGAGTTGTACGATTTGGAGGGGTTTAAAAGTGGCGCAACATCGCTTAACCAAATTGAACTGGATTTATTGGGCAATGTTAGCGGCAAAAGTATTTTGCACCTGCAATGCCACTTTGGGCAGGACAGTCTTTCGCTGGCGCGCATGGGGGCTAAAGTAGTAGGGGTTGATTTATCAGACAAAGCCATAGAAACCGCTAAAAACCTCAACACCGAGCTTAGGCTTGATGCTGAATTTGTATGCTGCGATGTGTACGATTCCCCTAACCATATCAACCAACAGTTTGATATTGTTTTTACTACTTACGGTACCATTGGTTGGTTGCCCGATATGGATAAATGGGCAGGCGTTGTAAGCCACTTTTTAAAGCCCGGCGGCAAACTGGTGTTTGTGGAGTTTCACCCTGCGGTGTGGATGTTTGACGATGATTTTACGCATGTGGCCTACAATTATTTTAATGCTGATACCATTGTAGAAACTACTGAAGGTACTTATGCTGACCGCAATGCAACTATAAAAACTGAAACTGTGAGCTGGAACCATGACCTGGGTGAAGTGCTAACGGCATTGCTTGGTAAAGGGTTGAAGATTGAATCGTTCAAGGAATATGATTACTCGCCCTACAATGTTTTTAGAGATATGGAGCAGATAGGCGAAAGGCAATACCGTTTAAAGAAAATGGGGAATAAATTGCCGATGGTGTATTCTGTGGTAGGGGTTAGGGGGTAGGAATTAGTTGTTTTAACACCCACATAAACCAGTTAGCAAACTGATTGCATTGTATTTAGAAAGTGTTTTGCTATCTTTAAATTTGAATTTAAACGCCTTGGCATGAAAAGACTTTTACTCTACGTATTGGCATTGTTTACAGTTGTTGCTGCCCAAGGGCAAACGGTGCAAC
>CAMBQF010000015.1 GCA_945869825.1 Chitinophaga pinensis
AAAGATGCCATTGCCGACAGGTTCCGCAAGGTGAGTAATAACGAGCGTCCGTCGGTAGATGTTATGTCGCCCGATGTTAGGATTAACGTACACATCAGCAGTAACTATTGCACCTTATCATTAGACTCTTCGGGCGAATCGCTTCACCGTAGGGGTTATAAACTAGGTATGCATGAGGCGCCTATGAGCGAGGTACTGGCAGCCGGCTTGTTAATGCTTAGCGGTTGGGATAAAACTACCCCGCTGATTGACCCTATGTGCGGTTCGGGAACATTCTTAACCGAGGCGGCCCTAATGGCGACCAATACGCCTCCGGGTATGTTCCGCAAACAGTTTGGTTTTGAACGTTGGAGAGGGTTTGATGAGAACCTATGGCGCAAGGTAAAAGGCGATGGGAAGGCATCTATAAAACCATTGACTACTGAAATATCGGGCTCTGACTTCAATACCAAAAGCCTGGAAGCCGCGGCCGATAACATTAAAAACTGTGGTTTTGAAATGGATATCCGTGTTGAGAAGCTGGCCTTTGAAAAGATGGATGCACCGGGCAAGCCTGTGTTTTTAATAATGAACCCGCCCTATGGCGAGCGTTTAAAACCCGAGCAGTTAAACGGGTTATATGCCATGATAGGCACCAAGCTTAAAAACGATTTTGCAGGCAGCGAGGCATGGATAATATCGCCCAACGTTGATGCAATGAAGAATGTAGGCCTTAAACCATCGCGCAAAATAACCGTCTACAATGGCCCATTAGAGTGCAAATTTATGAACTTTAAAATGTTTAGGGGCAGCCTTAAAGAGTTTAAAGGGGGTGTGGCAGAAGCGGCTAAACCCGCCTCAGAATAAATCCCCTCTTGAAAGGGGTGTCAATCCGCCTAAGGCGGATGACGGGGTGTGTTACTTTAAACCGACTGACTAAAATTCCAAAGAGTTACCGCCTCCACTGCCTCTTTAACATCGTGTACACGTAGTATAGCGGCTCCTTTTTCTAGCGCAATGGTATTGGCGGCAATAGTGCCGGGTAAGGCTTCAGAGGCTGTCAAGCCAAGCGGTTTGTATATCATCCCCTTGCGCGATACGCCTGCCAGTATGGGGCAACCCAATAGTTGTAGCTGCCTAAGGTTGCTTAGTAATTGATAATTATGCTCGGTAGTTTTGCCAAAGCCAAAGCCGGGGTCAACAATAATATCAGCCACCCCAAGGCGTTTCAGTTCATTGATTTTTTGAGAAAGAGAGAGTAATACTTCGGCAACTACATTGGTATACTCGGGGTTTTGCTGCATGGTTTGCGGCGTGCCTTGTATATGCATTAGTATATAGGGTACATGCAGTTTGGCTACGGTGGCAAACATGGCGGCATCCATAGTTCCGCCGGCAATGTCGTTTATAATGTGTGCGCCTGCTTTTATCGCTTCTTCGGCTACAACAGCGCGGTAAGTGTCAACAGATATAATAGCATCTGGAAATTCAGTAGCAATAGCTTTTACAACAGGTAGTAACCGTTCCAGTTCTTCGTCAATGCTTATTTCCGTAGCGCCGGGGCGGGTTGATGCCGCACCAATGTCGATGATATCGCCCCCATGGGTAAGAATCTCTTCGGCACGTTTTATGGCTGCCTCTATGGTGTTGTTCTTGCCGCCATCATAGAACGAATCGGGCGTGGCATTAAGTATCCCCATTACCACAGGATAGGCAAAACTGAAAAGTTTCCCGTTAATGTTAAAAACATTATTGGGGGTAAATAATGTATCTTGTGGCACCTTGTAATAACTTTGGAGCAAAAATACGCCCGATGACGATTGCTGCAAGCGCTGAAAACCACACAATGGAAAAAACTCTTCAACAATACCAATCTGTTATAAACCGCTGCCGCTCTGTTTTTGAGAAGAAGATGAATGATTACGGCAGTTCTTGGCGCATTTTACGTACCTCGTCGCTTACCGATCAGTTGTTCATAAAAGCCCAGCGCATACGCAGTATCGAGGAAAAAGGCACCCAGCTTATTGATGATGGGGTGGTAACAGAGTACGAAAGCCTGGTTAACTATGCTATTATTGCCCTTATACAACTGGAGCTTACCCCGGCCGAAGAGCCACATATGCCCGTTGACAAAGCCATACAGCTATATGTTAAGTACGCTGACAGTGCTAAAGACCTGATGAGCAAAAAGAATCACGACTATGGCGAGGCTTGGCGCAACATGCGTGTTAGCTCATTAACCGACCTTATCCTGTCTAAAATTATGCGCATTAAGCAAATTGAAGATAACGACGGCCGCACCCTTATTTCAGAGGGGATTGACAGCAACTACTACGATATTCTTAACTACGCTGTATTCGCCCTTATCAAACTGGAAGAGGTGGAGTAACGTCATTGCGAAGAGCAAAGCGAGAAAGCAATCTCTACTTTTTAACTTGTTTCTTCCTTTCCCTAAAAACCTTCACCTTTAACCAAACAGCCCCGGCTAAAAACAGCAGCAGCAACCAGTTGCAAATGCGCGCTATATAGTCGCCATGCAGGGTATAAAACGTAAGTTCCGTATTAGCATTTATGGTTTGCTTAATAGCCGCGGGCTCCCAGTATTTAGTAGCCTGAAACATTTCGCCACGTTGGTTTATAAAGCACGATATACCTGTATTTGCCGACCGTGCAATGCTCCGCCTACTCTCTATAGCCCTTAGCCTTGCATAGCTGCAATGCTGTCTGTGCCCGGGAGTATCGCGCCACCATCCATCGTTGGTTATAATAAATACAAGTTGTGCGCCTTTCTTAACAAACTCGCCCATATACTCACCATACACGCTCTCGTAGCAAATAGATGGGGCAATTTTCATCCCGCTGTTGTGGTTCTCAAATACATGCTGAATGGTATCGCGCCCAAGGCTGCCCGTCATACCGCCAAGGTCTATGGCATACTTCTCTAAAAAGCCTGCCCAGGTTGGCATACGCTCAACCCCCGGCACCAGTTTAGATTTATGCGAGTATTGCACCAGCTCTGTAGTATCCAGTTGCAGGGCTGTATTATAGCTATCGTAAAAGTAGTTGCCTTGCCTGTCTTTTCGCGCCGTAGCCGATGGGGTCTCCCACTTTTTATAATGCCTGTAGCTCGATGCTCCCGTTACCAAAAGCGCATGAGGACTGGCTTTTAGCATCTTACGCAGCAGTTGCACCTCTGTATATTCATTTATAAAATCCTCCTCTATACCGGCAGATAGCGCCGTTTCCGGGCCAATAATATAATCTATGGTAGGGTCTATTAATGGCTGGGCTAATTTTATAAACTTCTCCGTTTGTTGAATATAGGTTCCGCTGGCAAATTTTTCGTTATATGGGTCTATGTTTGGCTGCACAACCAACACATTTACAGGGACTGTTTTTTCAGCATACCCATTATACCTAACTATTGATAATATTATAGGTATCAGTATAATACAAGTAAAAATTAATCCCGGGTATAATACTTTTTTTACATCAGCCTTATCAAATTTTACCAATGCAATAAAGAACAAAATATTAGCCGTAAAAATCCATGTTGTACCACCAAAAACACCTGTATATTCATACCATTGCACCCATTTATAATTCTCGCTAAAAACATTGCCCAATGTTAACCAGGGCCAGGTTAAATCCCACTCCAGGTGAAATTTTTCAAAGGCTATCCAGTACACCGGTAACGATAGCAGCCCCCACTGCCCGGGCAGGTATTTGTAGGTAAACTGAAAGGCTGTGTACACAATGGTAAAGAACAGTGATAGCAGCACAATGGCAGCTACCCCACCCGGCGGCGATGAAAACCAAACCCAGTAAGTTGTTAACGTATTCCATAAAACAAAGGCTATGTAGGCAAAAAACGTTATTTGCAGGGTGCCAGCCCTCTGCTTCTTCAAATCATATGATATCAGCAAAAGCGGCACAAATGCTATAAAAATCAACGGTGCAAAACCGCGCTCAGGCCACGCTACACTAAACAGCAACCCGCTTAAAACAGATAACCCTAATTTCTTTATAAAACTCATAAAATGCAAATATGTAAAATTATGGTTAATGTTCAATTTTAAATAGGCTACTTATAAGTGTTTAATTATATTTGTAGCTAAATTTAAGAGAAATAAGATGAAGAACCTTACTCTTTTAGCTGTTTTGTTGATTTTTAGCGTATCGGTTAACGCGCAGGGCGAGAAGGCAAAAAAGGCTTTTAATGCAGGCGTAACCAATTACGACAAGAAAAATTTCGCATCGGCGCTTAAAGATTTTGACAATGCCATAGCCCTTGAGCCTAAGTTTACTCAGGCCTATTTTAACCGTGGTGTTACCAAGTATGAGCTTAAAGACTACACTGGTGCGGTTAAAGACCTTACCTCGTGTATTGTTTTGGGTGAAAACACTGAAAAAATCTACTTCTTGCGCGCTAAAGCAAAAATAGCCACTAAAGAGTATGAAGGGGCATTAATTGATTGCGACCGTGCGGTTGATATTAACCCGGCCAACCACGAAAACTATTACTACCGTGGCGGTGTTAAGGTTGAGTTAGGCGATTACACATCAGCAATTATTGATTTTGATAAATGCATTTCTATGAAAGCCGACTTTGCCGAAGCCTATAACGACAGAGGCAGCGCAAAGCGCGAAAGCGATGACCTTGATGGTGCCATTGCCGACTACCGCAAAGCTATTGAACTTAAGCCCGATTTTGCACAGGCCTATAACAACCTGGGCAGCTCGCTTAAAAAGAAAGGCGATTTAACAGGCGCTATCACAGCATATACCAAAGCTACAGAACTTAAAAACGATTACTATATAGCTTTCAATAACCTTGGCAGTGTTTACTTTGATAAAGAAGACTATGCAAAGGCCGCTGAAAACTTTACAAGGGCTATCCAGATTAATCCTAACTATTATTTCGCTTATAATAACCGTGGGGCTGCCCGCATGAAGAGTAAAGACTTTAGCGGTGCCGTTGCCGACTTTACACAAGCTCTCAATATTAATAAAGATTACTCTTACGCATACCTAAACAGGGGTATTGCTAAAGAAATGAATAGCGATTTTAAAGGTGCTTGCGAAGATTGGCATCTTGCCCTTAATAAAGGTTTGGCTACCGCCCAAACATTTATTGATAACCAGTGCACCAAAAAGTAATTAGTTAAAACCTAAGCATTAATAAGATGAAGAAAATTGGACATTTCATACTTGCATTAACCCTATGGTTTTTGGCAGGCAGCTTAAATGCCCAACAAAATGTTGAGTTTACAAAGGCTAATTTTCCAAACCTTAAATCAGAACTTAAGGATGCCCAAGCCAACATTAAAGAAGGTGATAAATTTTATAATCAGGGGCCTTACTTTTATCAACAGGCATTGCCTTTCTTTTTAAAGGCGAATAATTTTAACCCTAACAATGCCATGCTTAACTATAAAATTGGCAACTGTTTATTACGTTCTCCACAAAAGGCAAAAGCTATTGAGCACTTGGAAAAAGCACAAAAACTTAAGCCCGATATCGGAAGCGGTATCTACTTCTCTCTTGCCACAGGCTACCAAAACAATCTGCAGTGGGATAAAGCTATAGACTTTTATAAAACCTATAAAGCAACTATACCTGCAAAATACCCCGACGAGATTTTTATTACTGATAAACGTATTGCCGAATGCGAAAATGGCAAAAAGTTTGTAGCTAACCCGGTGCGTATCTTAATTGAAAACGCTGGCAATGGAATTAATACAATTTACCCTGAATACTCTCCTGTAATTTCTGCAGATGAGTCTGTTATGTATTTCACCTCTCGCCGCGATAATACAACCGGTGGCGGTATATCTAATATTGATGAAAAGTACTACGAAGACGTTTACCGTGGCGTTCGTGATACTCAAGAATCGTGGGGCAATGTAGCTAACCTCTCATCAGTTAATACTGATTATAACGATGCTACCGTTAACCTTTCGCCCGATGGACAAAAGCTATTGCTTTATAAAGATGGTAAACGTGGTGGCGATATTTACCAGTCTATTCTGGTAGGCAATGAGTGGTCTAAGCCAGAACCATTAAGCAACTCGGTAAATACACCGTATTATGAAACCCATGCATCTTATTCTTTTGATGGCCGTATACTATACTTTGTAAGTAACAAGCCTGATGGTAGCTATGGTGGTAAAGATATTTATTACTGCTATGTTGATGAAAAAGGTAACTTAGGTCAGCCTATCAACATTGGGCCTGAAATTAATACACGGTTTGATGAAGAAGGTGTTTTTGCCCACCCCGATGGTAAAACACTTTATTTCGCATCTCAAGGCCACACAACCATGGGCGGGTTCGATTTCTTTAAATCTACCTTTAAAGACGGAAAATGGGGCAAGCCCGAAAACTTAGGCTACCCTATCAACTCTGCCGATGATGATGTTTTCTTTGTTGTAACTGCAGATAGCCGCCGAGCCTATTTCTCTTCATTTAAGCAAGATGGTTTTGGCGAAAAAGATATTTACCGCCTTACTTTTTTAGGTGATGAAAAGCGCTTTGTTCTTAACACAGAAGATAACCTTTTATCTAGCCTTGATATAACTGTTAATCAAAAGCTTATAGAACAAAAGCTTGATATACCCACTGGCGAGCTTACCATCTTAAAAGGTACCGTTTACGATAAGATTACCAAAAAGCCGCTTTTTGGTACCATAGAGATTGTCGATTTGGAGCAAAACTCTATTGTATCAACTTTCTCATCTAACAGTGCTACAGGTAAGTACCTTGTTTCTCTGCCTTCGGGCCGCAACTATTCGGTAACAGCTATTGCCGATAATTACCTGTTCAAGTCTGAAAACTTTAACATACCTAAAGCTACAGGCTACCAAGAGGTTGAAAGGGATTTTCCGCTCGATAGGATTGATGTTGGCCGTAAAATTGTATTGAAAAACATTTTCTTCGACTTTGACAAATATACTCTTCGTGATATATCAGGCGCCGAGTTAGAACGCCTTGTTAAATTAATGAACCAGTACCCAAAACTTAAAATTGAAATATCTGGCCATACAGATAACGTAGGTTCTGAAACTTATAATAAAACCCTGTCAGAAAACCGCGCTAAAGTAGTGGTTGACTATTTAATCAACAGGGGTATAGATAAATCTCGCCTGGTGTTTAAAGGCTATGGTTTCTCGCAACCTATTGCATCTAACGATAGCGATGGTGGCCGCCAGTTAAACCGCCGCACAGAGTTTAAAGTATTAGCTAAATAATTAATATATTTATAAAAACAACCTTTAAAAGTTATACCACAAATGAAAAAGTTTTTACTGTCAGCCGCAGCCATCGGCATTATGGCTATCAATGTTAATGCGCAATGTACACCTGGCAATATTCAGGCCGATTTTCAACCACTTATTGCAACATCATTACCCGCAGCAGCAGTAGGCCAGCCTTACAATACTACTATTTTATTCAAAGCCCCTGCTACTCTTACTATTAGTGCCGCAGATATTCCTTCAAACTTATTACCTGCCCAAATTGCTCCTTTTATTGGATTACTGCCTGCAAGCTTTACTGTTGGTGTTGATGCTATGACTGTGGGCCCGGTTACCGGTCTTCCCAGCGGTTTAACTGCAGCAGTTGGTGGTGGTACTACTTTCGCTGCTAACGAGCAAGGTTGTGTTGGTATTACTGGCACCGCTACTGCAGGCGGCAACTACACTGTTAACTTAGGTGTGCAATACAACGTCACTTTAGATGCTTCTGCCCTTGGTTTACCTCTTGGTGGTTCATTCCCAATACCTCAACCAATACCAAGCCCGCAAGCTAAAACCTACAACATTTCTGTTCCAACTTCTATAGAAGAGTTAGACGTTACCGCATTTGATTTAACTGATAATGCTCCAAACCCTTTCTCAGATCAAACCAACATCTTATTCAGCACCCCTAAACAAACTAATGTTGAACTTACTGTATTTAACATGTTGGGCAAAGTGGTATTCCAAAACAAATACCAGGCTAAACAAGGTAAAAACAACATCGAGTTTTCTGCTGATAAATTATCAGGTGGTTTATACATCTACAGCCTAAGCAATGGCTCAGAAGTTCGCACTGGTAAAATGCTTGTTACTAAGTAATCTATCAATTTATAGATATTAAAAATCCCCAACGGTATACCGTTGGGGATTTTTGTTTTAAGCTATGTTGTTATCCTTATTGGTTGCCCGGCAATTGAAATTGACTTTCAGGATATGTAACTAATAAATAAGTTACTCTTTGATAATCTTGTAGGTACGCAATCCTTTAGAATCGGCTACCTGTAACAGGTATAACCCGCTTTCAAGCCCTTTCATATCAAGTTCTGTTACGCCTGTAAAGGCTTTTTTGCTATACACAGTTTGGCCGTTTACAGCCATTAGGGTTAATGTACTGTTTGTGTTTTTAAGGCTTACAAATACCTTGTCTGTTGCCGGGTTGGGGAATATTGTTACAACGCTGGAAGTAATATTGGCCAGGTTACCTTTTATGTAGTTGTAAGGCGCAGTTGTAAAGTCGCAGCCGTTGTTATCAATTATATTTACTGTATAGTCTCCGTTATCGCCAGGGGTTATGTAAGACATCGTAGCACCCTCTATAAGCGTACCATTATTATACCATTGGTATTGCCAAACAGGTGGTGCAGGGTTTAAATACAAAGAGTCGCCCTGTTGTATAATAGTAGAGGTGTTTTGCGGATTATCTGTAACACTGTATTGGGCAACAATACCAATGCAGCCATTAGTATCAGTAGCAATCTGCTCATAATAGTTTCCACCACCATAAGAAGCCCAGATATCTTGTACGGTTTCGCTGCCGGGGTTCCATACATACGATACAAAGCCTGCAGCCCCTGTCAGTATAATTGAATCATTAGGGCATATAAATCTATCGCCAAATACAATTGGTTGGGGATTTGCATTTACCGTAACTGTAATATAGCTGGTATCTGCACAGGCTGTTCCCGTACCCGATACTAAACCGTAGGTGCCACTTTCGGTTACTGTTATGTCTAGGGTCGTTTCGTTGCCCGGCAGCCATAGTGGGCTGGTAATAATATTGCCGCTTAAGGTGATGCTGTCGCCATTACAAAATGTTGTAGCACCCAATGGGGTAATAACCGGCGGGTTGGCAATGCCAATTGCAACCGTTACCGTATCGCTGTTGGTACAGGTGTTTCCGTCTGTTACAGTTAAATAATAGGTAGTGGTTTGGGTAGGCTGTACAGTTACTTCGGCGGTATTGCCGCTAAAACCTGCAGGGGCCGATGTCCATACATAGCTGTAACCATTTACTGCTGCTGAGCCTATTTGCACCGGAGCTTGGCTGCATGTTGTAGCATCGTTGCCAGCATTGGCCACTGGCAAAGTAAAACGGTTCACATCAACATTGTCAGTAACAGTACATGCCTGGTAACCAACTGTTATAACATAGTTATTGTTTTGCATAGCAGTTGATACAGGGTTTTGTATCGCTGCATTATCAAGTCCGGTGCTTGGCAGCCATGCATAAGAAAGGCTTGTTGGCAGTTCTAATACGTTCACTTTAAAGTCGGTTAGCGTACCAGAATCAAACAGGGCATCATCTACTGCATATAATGTCCATACACCGCTTACAGGGCCTAAATAGGTTATAAATGCTGCACCTTCGGGCTTATAGCTAACGTTTGTAAATGTAGTGTTGGCGGCTGGTGGCACAGTAGCGGCGGCATCGTTAAAAGTAACATTGGTGTAGCCATCTCCATTGCCTCCATTATCAGTAGATATTAGAAATACCTGACTGTTTGGGCTTACCAGGTAAATATCCAAGTCCTGATTATAGGCATGGGTAATGCTTAATGTTATTCCTTTAAAAGAGTAGCTGCCTGATGGTATTGTTACCGTTTTATTGGCCCTGCCTGCCAGTTGCACGGCTGTTGGCAAAGTGTTATTTGCTACAACACCACCTCCTGGCGAGTTATCAGGTATGTTTACGTTACCTGCAGCGGCACTAAACGTATTAGGTACAAATGGTGTTAGGGTAACACCCAGTTGCGCAGGAGCGCCAGGGCATAGCGTTTGGTTGCTAAGGGCAGTTATAAAAGGAGGATTAAGTACAGTTAAGTTTACAGTATCTTTAGCTGTACATGCACCTATAGCCCCGGTTAGTATATACTGGAAATTACCTGGTTGGCTGGGTGTAAATACAGGGTTTGCTATACCGGCATTGCTTAAATCTGTAGCGGGCAACCAGCTGTAATTTACATTTGGCGTAGGTGTTATGCCTAAAGCCAGCGTATTTCCGGTACACAGTGTTGTGTTGCTGCCTGCATTGGCGGTAGGTGTTGGGTTTACGATGATGGTTACACTATCTGTAACCGCGCAGTTACTTTGCAGGTTGGTGTAGTTTAATATATAAGTAGTGGTACTTTGTGGTGTTAAGGTTGGAGTTGCAATACCCGATGTGTATCCTGCAGGGTTCGATGTCCAGTTGAACGTATACCCATCCATAATTGTACTGCCTAAAGTAACAACCGTTCCAGCGCATACAGTAGCATCAGTTCCGGCCTGCAATGTGCAGGTTTGGTTATAGGTTATGTCTGTGCCTAATGGCAAAAGCGCGTCAAAGTTGCTGTTGGGTGCGCAGGTACCTTTCAGGTACTTATTCATAAAAGGTATCAGGTAGGTTTCTAATGATGTATGCTGCTGCCCCCTTGATATGGCTGGCGAAGGCGAACAGGTAATCTCCCCAAAGTTGCAGTTAAAATTATCATCAGCAAATTGGCAATGGCTTCCACCGGTAATAGTTATATGGGTTTTACACTTGCTTACCAGGGCATTATACATCAGTATCTGGTGGTCGGCTGGTGGTGTTACACAATCATTCCCACCTGAAAATATAAGCGATGGTACGTTAATTGTTCCAGCTGCTGCTACTGCCGATGGGTTTGTTTCGGCAGCGGCCAAAACACATAGGGCTGTTATATTAGGATTGTTTTGTGCGCCTAGTAAAGCTGCACCTCCGCCCATAGAGTGTCCCATAAGGGCTGTTGTAGGCGCTGTTTTCTGGTAAAAGAAAAATGCAGGGTCGGCCGTGCCCCTGGTCTGTATTTGTTCTGCCACATAGGCAAGGTCTAAACCAAAGTCGCCATGGCTGGGTGGCAAGCCCCCTTCAGTCCGCGGAAAAGCCACTATATACCCTTGTGGCACCAGTGCTTCCCATATGTTCTGGTAAGCACTCCACACCATTACAAACCCGTGGCCAAATACTATCACTGGGTGGTTGTTTCCGGTAACAGGTACATCATCACCTGTAGTGGCAGCGGGGTAATAAATTTCAGTTTGTATCTGCCTGCCAGTGCCGCCTCCACTTCCAAAACCTCCTGTGCGGCTTGGGTCGGCAAATGTTATGGTTGTATGGCCTATTTGTGCCTGCAGGCAAATGGTTAAGCCAAGCAGGGCCAAAGCCAGTGTAGCAATTCTTTTCATAGTTATTGCAGTATTACTCTATAAGGTTTCAATTGATTGTTCTGTGCAATAATAAGGGTATAAACACCTGCTTGCATACCGTTTGTTGATAAGCTGCTTGTGCTGCCACTAAAGCTACCGGTAAGTATATTTTGTCCTAAAGTATTTAGCAAGCTATAGTGCACACTGCCTGCAAGGCTTTCATTATTTATATTAATGGCTGAAGTTGCCGGGTTTGGGAATATTTTAATGCCTGAAAATGCGTCCTCTTTTACACTTGTAGCTAATAGCGGGCAGGTTTCATTATGGGTAATTCCTCCTTCACTAAGCAGTACACTACCAAAAGTAGTTAAGGCGGTTCCATCGTTTTTAAGCCAGTAATTTAGCCAGGGCGTAAGCAGGCTATTGGTAATAGTTTGTTGTTCATTGCGCGTTATGCTAAAGCCTCCTCCTCCTTCGCCAATTTCGCAAACAGAGCCAGTATTGGCAAAGTAGCAATGCCCACCCCCTGTTATGCTTATAAATACTTTGCATGTGCTTTTTAGCGAGTCGTAAATAGGTATATGTGCTGTTGCGGGTGGGGTAACAGGGTCTGCCGAACCTGAAAATATTAGTGTTGGTTTACTCACCGTTGCTGCTGCGTTAATTGATGATGGATTAGTAACCGCAGGGGCTAAACCAACCAATGCCGTTACATCAGGGTCGTTTTGCGCACCAAGGTAGCTGGCTCCACCACCCATAGAGTGCCCCATATATGCCGATGTGGTAGTTAGCTTTTGGAAAAAAACAGAGCCATTATTGGTTGCAGCATCATTTTGTATAGAGTTTTTCAAAAAGATAAAATCGGTACCCATCTCGCCATGGTTGGGTTGAATACCACCTTCAGTAGTAAGCATAACCACTACATAACCATTTGGAACCAACTCTTCCCATATATTATTATACACCGCATATTGCATTAAAAATCCATGGCCAAAGATTATCAAGGGGAACTGGCCGTTGGCTACTGCTACATCATCGCCAGCTGTTACCCCGGGGTAATAAACCTGTGCGGTAACATTGCGGTTATTGCGTGCTGGGTCTGTTGTAGCTAATGATAAATGCCCAATGGCATATGGCTGGGCTTTTAATACCAGCGTTAATACAACCAGCAAAATCGGCAGTAATTTTTTAATCATAGTGTATATATAAGTTTGTAAATATAAACTATCTAAAATATAATAGTTTACCTTGTTGAATATTTTTTAGTAAGATAGCCCGCTATGTTTTATCTGGTATAGATGTATACCTGTAAGTATTGTTTGCTACTTTTACACCATTATTTCAATATGAAAAAATTCTTAACGGCACTATCGGCATTAGCCGTACTTTTAGTTGCCAACGTTTCTGCTCAAACTTCACAACCTATTAACCGTATAGCATTTGGCTCTTGTAATAATGAAGATTTAGAGCAACCCCATTGGGAGCACATCATGTCTCAAAACCCTGATTTGTGGATTTGGATGGGGGATAATATATATGCAGATACGGAAGATACCCTTGTACTAAAAAGTTGTTGGGACAAACAAATGAACAACCCTGGGTATACAAAGCTTGTTAAAACGGTTCCTGTTATAGGCACATGGGACGACCACGATTACGGGCAAAATAACGTAGGTAAAGGCAACCCAATTAAAAAGGCAAGCCAGCGCATGTTCCTTGATTTTGTTGGCGAGCCAAAAGACTCTCCACGCCGAAAGCAAGAGGGTGTTTACACTTCATATACTTACGGCCCCGAAGGTAAAAAGGTAAAGGTAATTTTGCTTGATACCCGCTACAACCGCGACGATTACAGCCGTAAAGGCGATTTGCTGGGCGATGAACAATGGAAGTGGCTGGAAAACGAATTGAATACCTCTACCGCCCAAATTAATATTATAGGCACCAGTATCCAGTTTATTCCCAACCGCGCCTTGTACGAACTGTGGAAACGTTTCCCCGAATCGAAGAAAAGGCTTGATACACTTATCGTATCATCTAAGGCTTCTGGTGTGCTTTTTATTAGTGGAGATGTGCACCACTCTGAATTTTTGAAAGATGAAATTAAAGGTCGTGAATACCCTATATATGAGTTTACCTCTAGTGGCTTAACGCATTATAATAAGATATACCATGCCTTTAACAAGCGCCGCACTGTGGGCAAGGTTTTCTTTGGAAAAGCCTATGGTATTATCGATTTCGACTGGGGCCCACAACCTGCTGTTTCATTCAGAATAATAGATGAGTTTAACAATGTAGTCCGCGAGCACAAAATGCTTATGACCGACCTCGGGGTTAAATTCTAATTCTGTTTATTTTGAAAAGAGCAAAATCTCCCTTTAAATAAAGGGAGTACCTTTGGCCTTGTGCCAGAGAGGAGGGATTTTTACCGTTATTTAATCATAGTAACCATCACCCCAAACCATTCCCGCATAAAACCCTGCAATTGCCCGTAATCTGCTAAATCCAGCTTAGCACTCAGTTTTATAAATTCATTTTTGTTTAGTAGTGTTGAAATAGTGGAGTTATCAAGGCTATCAACAGTCAGGTAATTATCCTCTCCGTAATGGTATTCCCATGCTGATTTGTTGCATGATACATATAACCCTGGTGGCTTATTCTCATGCAAACTACGTTCTACGGCCTGTTGGTATTGTTCTTTATAAGTGCCTTGCAGGTGGAGGGTAATACTAAAGAAGTTACCCCACCAAAACATAGTCCTAAAAGCCAGTATGTTTTCTTTACCAAACACAGCAGGATAGTCCAGCACCAAATATGGCAGGCCATTATAATTTTCTCCCCTTGATATTTTCGGCAAACCTGTTTTAGGGAATGCAACACCTTCACCCTCCCAAATATTACTATACATAGTCTGCAACCCCTCAAACTCCGCCCTCACCTTAGCAACTATATCCGCCTTAACCAATAAAAATTGGCTGTTAGTTACAATGCCATATTCCTCTGGCGTTAGCTGCATATTCCAGTTTTAAATCTTTCTATAAATAAAGTGAGTACCCTTTGGCCTTGTAGAAGAGGGGGATATTAATGACTGAAATAAAAGCAGAAATAAATATTACTGGACCGCTGTTACAGGCTTCATAGCCGTTATCCACTGCCTTATCAGGTCAACACTCTCCGTATGCACCACACTACGCCCCAACTCCGGCATCATTACTTCCGACTCGGTAGATGCTAAACGGTATAGCAAAATAGAATTATCGGGGTTGCCAGGGTCAATATCAAACTCTTTATTACCCGCACCGGCACCGGCGGCAACAGGGGCTTTCTTAACTCCCCACGATGTTGGGTTTTGTTGTACAATACGTAAATCTAACCCCGAATTTTTGGCAGGGCCTTTAGGGTTGTGGCAGTGTGCACAGTTAATATCAAGCCACGCACGGGCACGGGCATCAAGGCTGCCTGTTTCGGGCTTATCCCAAACCGCATACGTATTTATTTCGCCCGCTTTGGGTAGCTCTTTTAGTATGCCCACACTAACCCATTTAGCCAGTTGGTTTTTAAGCCCGTCAGCATAATGGTAGTCCTTGTTAAGGTTACCCAGTTTAGGGCCAATAGGCGTTATTTTACCGGCACTTTCGTGGCAGCCACCACACTGGTTTTTGTTGGGCACGGCATAGTTTATATCAAACTTTTTACCATCCTTATTTACAAAGCTAACGGGGAATTGAGAGCCTGCTATTTCTTTTACAGCCTCGGTTTGGTCTGCATTCCAAACGTAGGTATCTGCATCCCATCCACTTTCGCGGTGTACAAGCATTCGGGTTTCAACAATACGCCTGCCTTTAGATGGGTCCCGTGCATCAACAGGGTAAAAAAAGTTCTTAATTAAAACACTGCCTACGGGCAAATCAACTAAGCCTGTTTCGCTGTCGTAACCAGCATGTCCGGCATCTTTGGGGACATACACAAAACGGGCTTTCTCTGCATAATCGCTAAACAAAGGTGTATTAAGGTCGTAGGGCAACAACCCTTCATTAGGTACAAGGTCGGCCATTTTACCAATAAACAGGTTGTATTCTGATAGCTTTTCAAATGCAGGCTGGGTATAGTCAAGCATAAGCTTGCCACTACCATTGCACCCCGAAGTGTAAACACCCGCCAAAACTATACCTGCGCATGCCAGAATAAAAAGGCTTTTCCGTACTAAATTCATAACTATTGTTACCCTACTAATAAATTTACCTTAGTTAGATTTTGGTTCCTCAGCCTTTGCAGGCGCAGCCGTAGTTGCGGCCACCGGGGCTGCAGCTACTTTTGTATCAGCAGCCTTGTATGGTTCAATAGCGGTCAGGGTACAATCAAAGAGGGTAATATCTGTGCTAATATTCTTCATGTTGTTTGCAAGGTCAATATTAGCAAAAGTAGCAGCGCCGTTATTTCGTATACAAATGCGTTTGTCTTCGGGCAGTTTACCATCAACCAACATGCCTGGGAATAAAATACCATCAAAAGCAATATCAGGCGTGTTGCCTTTAAATGCCAATGCAAGGGCTTTGCCTAAATCGCGGGTAGTATCGGGCAGGCCAGGCTTTTTAGTCATTTTATTATCGTGTATAGATATGCCCCACACAAATGGATTGTAGCCTTTATTTAAGCCTTCGGGGTCTTTAATTTCCCGGCCAGTAGCCATATAGGTAACAATACCACAGTTAACTGTTTGGTGGTTTAAAAACTCGTTATTAAATACCTCTACGTTTGGTGTTGCCATTACCAAAAAGCCTGTACCGGCAGGAACTATAGCTACAGAGTTTGCTGGTGGTGCAAAGTTAGCCAGGTTGTTATCGTGTACCTTGTTATTGTAAATGCGTATACCTGTGCCATTTTTAACAGGAATATCAGGCAGGCTAAAAACAAGAAGGCCACCAGTGTTGTCATAAGCTTCATTCTCATATACATCAACATTGGTACAGTTTTCAATTTCAATACCAGCCACGTTGTTATGCACCTTGTTGCGGCGCACAATGGCATGGTAGCTTTGCCCAACATATATACCAGCATCTGATGCGTTAGAAACATCACAATCTTCAACAATCACGTTGGTAGATGTTACAGGGTACAAAGCGTATGCGCCATTGGTAGAATCGTTGGGGTTTGACCACGAAACCTGCAAAGCCCTCATGGTAATATTCATACATTCTGATGCTTTAAAACCATCGCCTTTCATATCGCGCAGGCTTAGGTCGCACACTAAAACGTTTTCACAGTTGTTCACTTTCAGGCCTTCGCCACCGGTACCCTTGGCCATATTTTTAAAAGACAGTACCGTTTTGTTCATTCCCTTGCCTTTAATGGTTACATTCTTTTTATCCATCATAGATAACGAAGAGGTAAATTCCATTGTTCCTTCATCCACATAAATAGTGTCCCCTTCTTTGGCGTTAATCAACGCCTCTTGTAGTTTTTTAGGGTCGTTAATGTAGGTAATTGCGGGTTTGTTGTTGCACGATGCTACTACCAGAGCACATGCCGAAGCAAAAAGCAGGGCTTTTACATTCATCTTTAATGGTGATGTTTTTTATGTTTTAACTATTAGGTTGAACTGCTGTAAATATAGAATTACGTCTCGGTATTATCAATCATTTTGCAAAATATTTTTTACTATTACAAAATATAACGTATCCTATGCCTGAAGAAGAATTCGTGTCGTTTTTAAAATTCGATAGTGAAGCGGACACCAAGCCATATTTTGATATTTTACATGATGCCGGAATTGAGTTTTTTATTGAAGACGAGAGCTTTTCTGCCGACCCTATTGTGGGTTCAGCAAGATCTATCGTTAATGATTTTAGAATAAAGATCAGGCCCGGAGATTTTGAAAGGGCAAACGCCCTGCTGGCAGATATCTTTAAAGAACAGTTGAGCAATGTTGATAAGGATTATTTTATTTTTGATTTCACAGATGATGAATTACTAGACATAGTTAAGAAACCTGATGAATGGGGTAGGTTTAATTTTATGCTTGCACAACAATTACTTAAAAATAAAGGTAAAAGTGTTTCTGCTGATGAAATAGAAAAGTTTGAAGAAGAACGCTTAAATGATTTAAGACAAACCGAACAATCATCACCTTGGTGGATAAGCCTCTCCTATATAATGGCAATATTAGGTTGTGTAATTATGTTTTTAGGGGTACTTGCTATTTTTATTGGCTGGCAATTAACTTCTCTAAAGAAAACCTTACCTAATGGCGAGCGGTTTTATGTTTATAGCAATAGTGACAGGAAAAATGGAAGCAATATATTTTACATAGCCTTAGTTTCTACAATTATTGGGGCAATAGTTACTTATCTAAGTTACATAACCTATTTATCTCACTAAGCCTTATCTTTGTGATATGAGGGTTACAATAGTAATTATAGCAATATGCTGTTTCGCTTTTCTTTCCAAAGCCCAAACAGCTTTTTCTATAAAGCTAAAAGCTACAGATGGTAAAGTGTATGATTTGTCAGAACTCAAAAAAAACAAAGGGTCGGTGTTGGTATTCCTTTCTCCCGAATGCCCCATATGTCAAAAATACACACTTACCATAAACCAAATACAGCAGGCCTTTTCATCGCAAGGGGTGGCCTTTTATGGCATTGTACCGGGTAAAAACTTCAAAAACAAAACCATTAATAAGTTTGCTATAGATTATGGTTTAAACATGCCCATACTGTTAGACCCCGATTATGTTTTAACCAAATCGGTAGGGGCAACAGTAACACCCGAGGTTATTTTATTTAATGCAGATGGTGTTATGCAATATGCTGGCAAGGTTGATAATTGGTATGAAAGTATTGGTAACCGTCGTGCTGTTATTACTGAATTATATTTAAAAGATGCAATAAACAGCCTGTTGTCGGGTCAACTTGTTAAGGTAAAACGCACTATTCCTGTTGGGTGTTTTATTTTCTAATCTACCTCGCCCTATTTTCTTAATTTCGCCCTTTAAAACAATCCCATCGCATAAGCGTTAAGCTTGCGTTACATTTAAATGAATAAAGAAAAACGCCACATAGCCATTTTGGGCTCTACCGGCTCCATTGGTACCCAGGCCCTGGATGTAATCCGTGCCAACCCTCATATTTTTGTAGCCGAGGTATTAACCGCCCAAAGCAACGCCGATTTGCTAATAGCACAGGCCTTGGAGTTTAACCCCAATGCGGTTGTTATTGGCGACCAAAGCAAGTATATACTGGTTAAAGAAGCTTTGGCCAGTACCGATACTAAGGTGTTTGCTGGCGCTGCTGCCTTAGAACAGGTTGTAGAGTTTGAAAGTATTGATTGTGTGCTTACCGCCCTGGTTGGCTTTGCGGGCTTAAAACCTACCATAGCAGCCATTAATGCTGGCAAGCCTATCGCTCTTGCAAATAAAGAAACATTGGTAGTTGCCGGCCAACTGGTAACCGGATTGGCACAAGAAAGGGCAGTAAATATTTTACCTGTCGACTCTGAGCACTCGGCAATATTCCAATGCTTGGTGGGCGAGTTCCATAACCCAATAGAGAAGATTATACTTACCGCTTCGGGTGGCCCGTTCCGTGGAAAGGATGCTGCCTTTTTGGCAACCGTTACCAAAGAGCAGGCGCTAAAACATCCTAACTGGGATATGGGAGCTAAAATAACTATCGACTCAGCAACCCTTATGAACAAGGGCCTGGAGGTGATAGAAGCCAAATGGTTGTTCCACCTAAAGCCCGAGCAGATTGATGTGGTGGTGCACCCGCAATCTATTATACATAGTATGGTGCAGTTTACCGATGGTAGTATAAAAGCCCAAATGGGCCTGCCCGATATGAAACTGCCTATACAGTTTGCCTTGGCATACCCGCACCGTATTAAATCCGATTTTCCACGCTTCAATTTTGCCGACTACCCTTCGCTAACGTTTGAGCAACCCGACCTGAAGACCTTTAAATGCCTTAACCTGGCTTTTGATGCGTTGAACAAAGGTGGCAATATGGCCTGTATATTAAATGCGGCTAACGAGGTGGCGGTGGCCGCCTTTTTGCAAGACAAAATTGGCTTTTTGCAGATACCCGAGCTATTGGCTAATTGCATGGCTAAAGGCACTTTTGTAGCAAAACCAACCCTAACCGACTATTTAGAAACCGACGCGGAAACCCGTACCTTTGCCGCGCAATTGATTTAAAAACATAAATGGATACATTAATAAGAGTTTCTCAATTTATACTCAGCCTTTCTATACTTATTGCCCTGCACGAGTGGGGCCATTATATTACGGCCAAAAAAACGGGTATGCGTGTAAACAAGTTTTACTTGTTTTTTGATTTCCTGTTCCCCTTTGCCAACATTGCTAATTTTGCCATTTTTAAAAAGAAAGTTGGCGATACCGAATATGGTTTGGGCTGGTTCCCGTTTGGAGGTTATGTGCAAATTGCAGGTATGGTTGATGAAACCACCAGCGAGGAAGACCTTGCCAAAGACCCCGAGCCTTACGAGTTTCGTGCTAAGCCGGCCTGGGCCCGTTTGCTGGTTATGGCAGGTGGTGTTACGGTAAATATGATACTGGGTATAATCATCTTTTGGTTAGTACTTGTTGTATGGGGCCGCGAGTCGTTACCCGTAGAAAATGTTAAATATGGATACTATGCTACTGACTCTGTTATAAATAAAGCAGGTTTTAAAGATGGCGATATGGTAGCGTCGTTAAACGGAAAAAAAATTGCCGACTTTAATAAACTGAACATGGAACTGCTGTTGCTTGACGGTTGTACCATGCAGGTAATGCGCGAAGGAAGGCCCGTTGATATTGTTATACCGGAAGGTACTACTGATAGTTTATTATCAAAAGATATCAAATCGTACTTTACTCCCGGTTTACCTACTATAGTAGATTCAGTAGAGCAGCTAAGTAACGCGCAGAAAGGAGGCCTTTTGAAAGGTGATAAAGTTATAGGCGTAAATGGTAAGTCAATTCCTATTTATCAGGATTTGTCAAAAGAAATAAGGGCTAATAAAAATAAGGACATTACACTTGCTGTGGTTAGGAATAAAGATACGCTAAGCCTGCCAATGAAGGTTAATGATAAAGGCATGATTGGTTTTAGGCCTGATTTTAAATTAGATCATTTCTTTACCATTAAAAAAGAAGAGTTTGGCTTTTTTGCCGCTTTCCCTGCAGGGGTAAAAGAGGCTTTTACCTTATTATACAACTACCCTCGCCAGTTTAAACTATTATTTACCAAAGCAGGGGCTAAACAAATTGGTGGCTTTGGCAGTATGGCTAAACAATTTAGCACCACTTGGGACTGGCATGCTTTTTGGCGTTTAACAGGCATCCTGTCTGTTATACTTGCTTTTATGAACATACTGCCGATACCTATGTTAGACGGCGGTTATATTTTATTCCTTTTAATTGAGGTGGTTATCCGCCGCAAGATACCCGAAAAAGTTGTGGGCTACGCTAACATGGTAGGCCTGGTGCTTATACTTGGCCTGTTATTGTTTGCCAATGGCAACGATATTTACAAATGGGTAATGGAAACATGGTTTACTAAGTAGTTAATTATAATATTATGCAAGATATTCTTTCTCAATTAGGCATTGCCGACCAAAATGCTGGTACATCAACCGGTTTAAACTGGCTACCCGGTACCGGTAATCAAATTGTTTCGTATTCTCCTGTTGATGGACAGTCTATTGCCACAGCAGAGGTAACCTCTCGCGAGGGGTACGATAAAGTAGTAAAAGCCGCCGCCGATGCGTTTATAGAATGGCGTAACTGGCCCGCCCCAAAGCGTGGCGAAATAGTTCGCCAAATAGGGGAGGAGCTACGTAAATACAAAGAGCCGTTGGGCAAACTGGTATCTTACGAAATGGGCAAGAGCCTGCAAGAAGGCCTTGGCGAAGTGCAGGAGATGATTGACATTGCCGACTTTGCAGTAGGCCTATCGCGCCAGTTGTATGGTTTAACCATGCATTCAGAGCGTCCGCAACACCGTATGTACGAGCAATGGCACCCACTAGGTGTTGTTGGTATCATATCAGCCTTCAACTTCCCGGTAGCCGTATGGTCTTGGAACTCTATGCTGGCCTGGGTTTGTGGTAACACCTGCATTTGGAAGCCATCAGAAAAAACACCTTTAACAGCTATTGCCTGCCAGCATATTTTAAAATCGGTATTCGAGCGTAACGGTGTGCCCGAGGGTGTATCGGGTTTAGTTACCGGTAGTGCCGAGGTGGGCGTTTGGCTTACTGCCGATACCCGCGTACCGTTAATTTCTGCAACAGGTTCTACCCGCATGGGCAAAGCCGTTGCACAAACCGTTGGTTCTCGTTTAGGTAAAACCTTGTTAGAGCTGGGTGGTAACAATGCCATTATAGTAAGCGAGCAGGCCGACCTAAATATGGCTCTTATTGGTTGCACCTTTGGTGCGGTAGGTACTGCCGGCCAGCGTTGTACTACTACACGCCGTATCATTATCCACGAAAGCATTTACGATAAGTTTACCTCAATGTTGGTTTCGGCTTATGGCCAGCTAAAAATAGGCGACCCATTAGATTCATCTAACCACGTAGGGCCGCTTATTGATAAAGCCGCGGTTGAAATGTATAACAACGCTATCAAAGCCGCTAAAAAAGAAGGCGCTAACTTCCTTATTGAAGGGGGTGTGCTTGAAGGTGCAGGCTACGAAAGCGGTTGCTACGTTAAGCCTTGCATTGCCGAGGTAGAGAACCGTTTTGAAATTGTTCAGCACGAGACCTTTGCACCCATACTATATGTAATGAAATACAAAACCCTAAACGAGGCCATCGCTATGCAAAACGATGTTCCGCAAGGCTTGTCTTCATCTGTATTTACGTTGAATATGCGCGAGGCTGAGTTATTCCTATCTGCTGCCGGCAGCGATTGTGGTATTGCCAACGTAAATATAGGTACATCAGGTGCTGAGATTGGTGGCGCTTTTGGTGGTGAGAAAGAAACCGGCGGTGGTCGCGAGAGTGGTTCTGACAGCTGGAAAGCATACATGCGCCGCCAAACAAACACCATTAACTACGGTACTAACCTGCCATTGGCCCAGGGTATCCAGTTTAATTTAGGGCATACCGTTTAATAATGAAAAAGCTATTTGCTTTAGTATCTATACTTATTGTTGTGTTAGCATCATGCCGCCCCAAAGGCGGCATAGATGCCAATACGGGATACTTTAGCATCACAGCATTAAGAGATAGCCTAACCAAAGGCAAACCGGTACTTAAATTTAAGAAAACCTTATTTGTAGAAGGTAAGTCTGAAACCCAAACCATTACCGATAGCCTACACCTTCAAATTGCTTTTTTCGATCATTTTGAAATAAACAAACCTGCTTACAGGGGTGCTTATACTGTTGATACTATCACTTCAAAACCTGATGGTACAGGTATTTGTCATGATACAAAGTATACTAAAAATGAGAAATTCAAATTTCCGGTAACTTATTTTTCTCATTCAAAATGCGAGAATGGGCATACCTACATTACAGCTAAATCAATAGAATCAAACCTACTGACTACAATAGCTAAAACCTTAAGAATAGATGCTGATAATAATCGCTTCCTGAGTTATAATTATGAAATCAATGAAACATTAAATGGCGGCGCACCGTCAAGCACTATAATAATGCTAAAGCTGGCAGAGTAGCTATTTCTTTTTCCTTACCCACACCTTCTTTTCAATAAACAAGGTTCCCTTTTCTCGTATTTTTGATGCTAACGATGTCCTGAACTCGTTAGCCGTTTTGTAAATATCTTTTTCAAAGCGTTTTTCGTCTACTTCGTAGGTTATCAGCGTATCCGGGGCTTTCATTTCCACTTTATAAAAGTAGAATTTACCCTCTGGGGCAGGTTCTCGTACACTGGCAATCATGCTTCCCTCTATCTTATTTATATGTACCGTGTAAGTGGTATCCAGTTGCATCATTCCCTGCGGGTCGTAAGTGGTACCGGGTTCAAAATTAAGCTGGTACCCTTTTAAGTTCTTTTTCAGGTCGGTTATCTTCATTTTAGATAAACCAGGCCCATTGCTTTGCCACGTTCCCGCAAGTTTTTTTATAAGCGTAGCTTTCTTTTGGTCGCCGGCGCTAAAGGTTGAACCATAGGGGCAGCCAGTAAAAATTAAAAGAGAAAAACTAACAATGAAAAGTGTAAGTGCTTTTTGCATAAGCACAAATATAGCCAACTAAAAGTTCCCCCTTATAAAGGGGCAAAACTATTCTAATTTGTAAGAATAGTTTTTGGGATTTTTTTTCATACAATAAGTATAGGGTTTAATAAAAAACTAGCCACTAATCACGTTGCCAATTCGCTACTAATTACTATCTTTGCAGCGTAGAATTGCTTTAGGAGCAATACCCCAAATCTTATGAGTGATAGCATTAAGCACGAGTGTGGTATAGCACTTGTCCGTCTATTAAAGCCGTTAGAGTATTACATAGCTAAATACGGCACGCCCCTTTACGGCTTAAACAAAATGTATCTTTTAATGGAAAAACAACACAACCGCGGCCAGGATGGTGCGGGTGTTGCCAACATTAAATTTGATATGGAACCTGGCAACCGCTATATAAGCAGGCTGCGTTCAAACTCTAACAAACCCATACCCGATATTTTTGATAAGATAAACGGCTACTTTGCCGAGGTATATAAACAGCACCCCGACAGGTTAAAAGCCGTTAACTGGCTAAAACAGAACGTCCCCTTTACGGGCGAGCTAACTTTAGGCCATTTGCGCTACGGCACGTATGGTAAAAACAGTATAGAAAACTGCCACCCGTTTTTGCGCCAAAACAACTGGATGACAAAAAACCTGGTACTGGCTGGTAACTTTAACCTTACCAATGTTGATGAGCTTTTTGGACATTTACTTGAGTTGGGCCAGCACCCTAAAGAAAAAGCCGATACAGTTACGGTATTAGAAAAAATTGGCCATTTTTTAGATAAAGAAAACGAACGCCTTTTTAAGGAGTTTAAAAATAAAAAAATGTCGAACGAGGTAATATCTATGATGATAGGTAAAAACCTTGACATTAAAGATATACTGGCCCGCTCTACTAAAAAATTTGATGGTGGCTATGTTATAGCCGGCCTTTTGGGCCATGGCGATTCGTTTGTTATGCGCGACCCTAACGGTATACGCCCTGCACATTGGTATGCCGATGAAGAGGTTGTTGTAGTAGCATCAGAACGCCCTGCCATACAAACCGCTTTTAATGTTAAGTACGAAGATGTTAAGGAGATAACTCCCGGCTCTGCACTAATAATTAAGCGCGATGGCAAGTATGGCGAGCAGCAGGTACTTGAGCAAAAAGAAAAAACATCATGTTCTTTCGAGCGTATTTACTTCTCTCGAGGTAGCGATAAAGATATATACGAAGAGCGGAAAAACCTTGGTAAGCTGCTTGCCGACCAGGTTTTAGAAGCTGTAAACTACGATTTTGACAATACCGTTTTCTCTTTTGTGCCCAATACTGCAGAGGTTTGTTTTTATGGCATGGTTAAGGGTATGGATAACTACCTGCGTGCCGAAATTAAGAAAACACTTACCGGCTTAGGTAATACTATCACCCCCGAAGAGATTGACAATTTACTTACAAAGCGGGTAAGGATAGAGAAAGTAGCCATAAAAGATGCCAAGCTGCGCACCTTTATTACTGATGATACCCACCGCGACGACCTGGTTACCCACGTTTACGATGTAACCTATGGCTCTGTGAGGCCTACCGATACATTGGTTATTATTGATGATTCCATTGTTCGTGGTACTACGTTAAAGAAGAGTATTTTCAGGATGCTGGATAGGTTAAACCCTAAAAAGATAATAGTGGTATCATCGGCCCCGCAAATACGTTACCCAGACTGTTATGGTATTGATATGGCTAAACTGGGCGATTTTATTGCCTTCCAGTCGGCTATTGACTTGTTGAAAGATACCAAACAAGAGGCTATTATTAATGATGTGTATAAACTATGTAAAGACCAACAGGGCTTACCAAGCGACCAGCTGGAAAACCATGTTAAAAAGATATACGCCCCATTTACAGATGAGCAGATATCGGCTAAAATGGCTGAACTATTAAGGCCTGCAGATATAAAGGCTGAAACACAAATGATTTTCCAAACCATCGATAATTTACATAAGGCAATCCCAGGCCATACGGGCGATTGGTATTTCTCTGGTAACTTCCCAACACCAGGCGGTAACAAAGTAGTAAATACATCTTTTATAAACTTTATTGAAGGAAAAAACCAGAGAGCATATTAACTTTGATAAATGTCTAAAGAAGAGTTTTATAAAAAATTGCTTGATAATATTCCGGCAGATATTGCAGTTCTTGATAAGCACTCGAAGTATGTATTCGTTAATAAAAATGCAATTAAAGACGATACCCGCCGCGCCTGGATTATAGGAAAGACAGATTTAGAGTATTGCGAGCACAGGGGTATAGACCCTTCTGTAGCTGCTGCGCGTACTAAATTGCATAAAGGGGCAATAGACTCTAAAACAGCTAATAAGCTGGAAGAGGAAATGGTGGTTGATGGCAAAAAGTCGTACAACTACCGTATTATGCAACCGGTTTTTGATGATAATGGTGACTTAGAGTTTTTACTTGGCTATGGCATAAGCATTAATGAAATAAGAGAAAAATACGAAGTAATAAACAAAAACCTGCGCCTTCTAAACTCATTAAACGAGCTGTTAAAGCGGCAGGTTGGTAACGATAGCCCTGAACTCATTTTTAAAAAAATATTGGATGATGTAATTAACCTTACCGATAGTAAGTTTGGTTTTATTTCAGATGTACTAATTGATGAGGTTGGTAACCCCTACATTAAAACCAAGGCAGTATCAAATATATCGTGGAATGCCGAAACCCAAAAGCTATATGAAGATGGGCAACGCAACGGCATGGAGTTTAGAAACCTCAAAACCATATTTGGGCAGGTTTTGGTTACCAAAAAGCCTTACATATCAAACAATCCGCAGACTGATTCTAATGCCAGCGGAACACCTACAGGGCATCCGCCGTTGATTAGCTTTTTGGGTGTACCTTTTATGCAGGGCGAAGAAATGATAGGTATGGTAGGTTTGGCTAATAAAACAGATGGCTATTCTGAAACAGATATAGAAAACCTGACCCCACTGGCTCAAACCCTGTCTATTGTTTTAAAAAGCCTTAAAATAGATTTTGAAAATAAATCTATGTTGGGCCTTATCAAATCAAAAGAGCAGGAGGTTCTTGAATTGATTCGGAATTTAAAAGATATTGTTTTAAAGTTAGATGAGAACTTCAACATCCTTGATATATCTAGTGAATTTGAATCTTTTTCAGGCAAAACAGTAAATCATATTTTAGGCACTGACTTTACCAAGCTAATTAAATTGGAAGCCGACAGGGCCGATTTTTTAAGCAGGGTAGATGAACTTAATACAAACTACGGTGGCAATTTTAGCGCTAAGTACAAGTTATCTGTAAATAATATCGACAGGTATTTTGAACTTAAGTTCTCTTTGGTTTCTATAAACGGTTTCAGGTACCTGCTGGGCAGGCTCAGCGATATTTCTAAAGAAATAGAATCGTTAAATAAAATTAACGAGCTGGCTGTGGTTACTGAAAAAACACAAAGTACCGTAATAATTGCCAGTACCAATGGTGTTGTAAAATGGGTTAACCAGGCCTTTACTAATTTACTTGGCTACACATTAGATGAAGTTGTAGGTAAAACCCCTTTTGAATTTTTACAAAAGGTAAACGAAACAGAAGATATGTCTAGAGCGGCACGTGTGGCTATGATAGCCAAACAGCCATTTTCTGGAGAGATTATAAACTACACAAAGGATGGAAGGAAAATTTGGGTATATGTAAACTTTGTTTTTTTTAAAGATAACGATGGGGTTGAAAGTATATTAAGCGTTGCCTCAGACATTACAAAACTTAAGGTTGCCGAGGCTGAAATATTAAAATCGTTGGCAAACGAAATAAACTCTAATAAGCTTAAAAGCCGGTTTGTTAGTTTAGTATCGCATGAGTTTAGAACCCCTTTGGCAACAATACAATCATCTATAGATTTGTTTAAACTTAAGGTTGAAAAGCTTGATACAAAACTTAAAACAGATTTTGATGAAACGTATAGCACAGTGCTGGGCGAAATTTCAAAGCTTACAGAGTTGATGAATACCTTTCTTTTAAAAGAAAAGCTAAATCAAACAACTATAGAACCTAACAGGGTTTTAACTAATTTGAATGATTTTTATACAGATATTGTAAAAGATATATGTGTTTCTAATAATAATAAAGAAGTAAAATTAAATATCCCGACAGAGCATAAGTTTGGAATGGTAGACGTTTCGATGATGATGATAGTGTTGCAAAATATCATTTCAAATGCTTTTAAATATTCGTCAAAGTCTGATATGGCTCCGGAAATTAGCGTTATTTATGGAGAAAAAACTTACGACATTGTAGTAAAAGACTTTGGTATTGGAATACCTGAAACAGATTTGCCTAATATTTTCAACGCTTTTTACAGGGCAAAAAATGTTGAAAACATACAAGGTACAGGTGTTGGATTAAACATTGTTAAAGAATACATTAGCGTTTTAAACGGCACAATTATTATACAAAACAACCAAACGGAAGGCACAAATGTTACAATCACACTCCCATATTGATATTACCCTTGGTGATATTAAATTAGTTGTTATTGAAGACGAGGAGAAATTGCTGAGTAATATTGTTGAATACCTGAATTTGGCAGGATACAACGTAGTAGGCTTCAGCGATCCGCTAGAAGGGTTAGAGTATTTAGAAAAGCAGCGGGTTGATGTAATTATTTCTGATGTTAAAATGCCATCAATTTCGGGTTTCGAACTTATTTCAGATATAAGGCGGGGCAAAATTAATAAAGATGCTGTTTTTATATTTTTAACAGCAAAAGTAGAACGCGACGACCTTAGGACCGGAATGAACCTACAGGCAGATGATTATATTACCAAGCCTTTTGTAATGCAAGACCTTGTAAATGCTATAAACACAAGGCTTAAATTAAAATCTGACCGTGCCGAAAATGCCAATACCAAACCTACGCTGGTAAAACAGTATATGTTTGATATGCTGGATAAACTTACCAAGACTGAAGTTAAAGTTGTTTACCTTGTATCTATGGGTAAAAGTAACGACCAAATAGCTGAAAGGCTTTCTGTTAGCCCCAAAACCGTAGATAACCACAGAACTAATATTTCGGCAAAATTATCCATTTCTGGCCGCAATAAACTATTGCAGGTTTGTATTGAAAACAAGTTGCATATCAAAGAGTATATCCAGGAGAAAATGAGGGATATGCCTCATTTTTTCTAAGTTTTTAATTGTTTTATTTACCACAACTGAGTTTTAGAAAGTTGAGATGGCAAATAGTAGCAAAAGTGGTACTTGTTTAAACCCAGATTGTCAAAACGGGTTTACCTGTGCTACCTGTTATGCTTCGTACAACTTTCCGATACACAACCCTAACCCGGTTTTTTTATTTAATGAGTCATTTGAGCTGATTTATGCTAATGGCATTGCGCAAGCTAAAATAATTGATTGTTGCAATGCCTTTCAGCTTAGAGCGTTTAACTCAAAACTAAGGCAAAGTTTTGATAGTTTAATAAATAGCGACAAAGACTCTTCTCACTTTTATTTTTCTACAACTACTAATTCATTTAGGTTTGATATTGTTTATGATGCGCATGAGCAACGCATATACCTTTATGGAGTTGATATAACCAGAGAAAAATCATTATCTGATGAGATTAGTAATCAGACAGATTTTTTAAACAGGGTTTTAGATAATGTGCCCGTTGATATTGTTTTATTTAATACTAAACACCAATATCAGTATGTAAATAAAATTGCCGTTAAAGATGATGAAACCCGCAACTGGCTTATAGGTAAAACCGACTTTGACTATTGTGATTATAAAGGAAAGGATAAAGAAGTAGCAGAGCATAGAAGAAACGCGTTTAACAAGGCCCTGGCTAATAAAAAAGATATTGATTACGTAGACAAGATAAAGGTTGATAAGGGTACTAAATACGTGCTGCGCAGGTTTCATCCGGTAGTACATAATGGTAAAGTTACAGAGGTAGTTGGCTATGGTGTAGACATAACGGAGCAGTTACTGGCACAAAAAAGGTTAGCTAAAACTTACGAGTTGCTGTTTAACAACCAGGTATTTTTAAAACAGATACTTAGCTACTATGTGCATAATGTTAAGCATCCCATGTCTAATATTGAAGGGCTTATTGAAAACTTTAATACAGAAGACCTGGCAGATCCGGAAAATAAATTTGTTATAGAAGGATTAATAAAATCGTACGGAGAGTTAAACCAAAGCTTTAAGGGCCTTACAGGTAGGTTAGACCATTCGTTCACTTCCTTTCAAAATGAAAAACAGCTAATAGATATTAAATCAACTATTATTAAGCATGTTGATAGTGCAATGCAAAAATACCCGCTAAAATACAGGCTGCGTTTTCCATCAGCCAGTATGGCAGGTTTATATTTCTACAGCTTTATGTTTAACCGTATAGTTAAACAGTTTTTTCAATTTCTTGCCCATACCGTAGATAAGTCTTATCTAAACATAACAGTAGATAATAATTGCACCGCCAGCTTTAATACAATTACATTTCATATTTCTAAATTTCATTTAAGCAAGGCGCGTGTACTGGCAATTAAAGAAGCTGTAAAGTCAATAGACTCAATAGATTTTGATGTTAATAAAAACAATATTGCTGATATAGCCTGTATTTTGGCCTGTAGTGGAGGGTACCTAAGCTTTGATTATACGGCAGAGAAACTGCGCTTTGATTTGAATTTCCCTAAACTAAATATTAATGTTTAAAAACTATTTATTAGTTATGACAGAATTTTCGGCATTGCAAAACGTAATGTTAATTGATGATGACGATATTTCACTTTATCTAACAAGCAGAAGGCTGGAAAAAGAGGGGTTTGCTCAAAATATCATTAAGCACGAATCGGTTGATGCAGCTATTGCAGACCTGCAAAACAATCGAAACGATATAAATAAATTACCCGATTTAATTTTCTTAGATATTAATATGCCTCGAAAAGATGGTTGGGATTTTTTAGAAGAATTGAAAAACCTTGAACTGGCATACAGAGCTCCTGTTATAATGCTAACTTCATCAGACTCTATGATGGATAAGATTAAATCATCCCGATATCCAAATTATGTATTTGGTTTTTTTAACAAGCCTTTAAAGGTTGAAGATATAATGGCCTTAATACACTTTTTAAAAAGTAAGTCTATAAGTAAACTATAGCAACTATAATAGTTTTACAGCTATCCTTTCAGCCCTTAAGTTATTACTTAAGGGCTTTTTGTTTGTTACAGGTCAATTTTTTTTCTCGGGAGTAACATAAAAATAACATAGCCTTCAGCTCAACAAAATCAACTGATTACACATTTTTGCATGCTCATTTATAGGGTGTGTACCTAAAATGTGGTGTAAGTTTACTTTGAAATTTCGTTAAAATTACATATGTTTGTGCAATATTTATTAACAAGTGTTTTTTAATTAGTGCTTAAGTGCTTGATTTTACTGAGTGGTACCGGTAAATTAAAAAATCTTAGCAGTATAATTACTGATGTAAGGTTTTTTTCTATTTGTCCTAATCTTTCAGTCGCCTCTCTGCGTATTAAGCCCTACTTAATTACAACACAACCAACATTTGTAAACAACCATTTATGAATAATACCTATACCTCGCGATTAATTGACATAGTAGGTTTGGTTAAAAAAGTAAAGGCAAAGTCTTTTATGGCTTTCTTTTTGCTTTTTATTGCGTTTAGCACAACGGTGCTAGCACAGCAAAACCGAACGGGAATTGTCAATAACGGCTCACCTTCAGCATTTACTGGTAATGATGGTCGTAATTTGACCAAAGTTGATCTTAACACAGATCAGGGAGCTGACATTGAGTCTATGCTGCATAAGTTTGATAAGCAGCTTTACTTTACCCAAAACAAAGGTCAATGGAGCGGCGATATTCTATACCGTGTTGATTTTCCATACGGGCAGGCAGTAGCTACCAGCAAGGGTATGATGATGGGCTCGTTCGACCCAGAATCGGTTAGTTCTCGAGCTACGTGGATGGAAGATCAGGAGCGTGCCAAGCACGATGCGAAGCCGTTTAACAAGCCTATGCCTAACCTTAAAGGCCATGGTTGGTTGATGGAGTTTACCGGTTCATCGGCAGCAATGACGGTAACTAACAAAGACGCCCACAAAGACTACTTTAATTATTTTAAAGGCCAAAACCCAGTAAACCATGCAACAAATGTGCAAAGCTTTGGCGAGGTATGGTATAATAACGTATACAACAATATTGATGTACGCTATTACCCATCGGCCGACGGCCAGTTAGAATACGATATTATTGTTAAGCCCGGTGCCAACCCGGCAAACATAGCCATTAAGTTTAATGGTATTGATAAATTAGAACTGTCTCGCGAGGGGCATTTGGTGCTTAATACCACCGTAGGTACAATGGACCTGCCAGAGCCTTACGCTTACCAAATAGTAAATGGTAAAGAGGTTAAAATAGAAGCTGCTTATGCACTAAACGCTAAAGGCGAACTTACTTTTACCTTAGGCAAATACGATACATCTAAACCACTTGTTATTGACCCTATAGCTTTGCGTTGGGCTACATGGATGAATAATAACTCAGGCGGCGACTCTCACGGACACGGAATTTGGGTTGATAACAGCGGTAATATATATGTGGTTGCCCGTTTACAAGATGGCGGCCTTATTACAGTTGGTGCTTTTGACAACTCGGCCAACGGTAGCGTTGACGTTGCTATTGGTAAATATACTGAGCCAACTACTATTGGCGGTGCTGGTACCCGTGTATGGCAAACCTATGTTGGCGGTGGAAACTCTGACAACCCCTACGTTTGCGAAATGGGCCCAGATGGCAACTTATATGTAGCTGGTAATACTACTTCTGGCTTTCCGCTTATAGGTGGTTCAGCTTTTGGTTCATCAGGCGGGCTTGACTTTACCGGACAAACCAGCGACAACTCTTTTATAATGAAAATTAACGCTGCCGGTAACTCAATTAAGGCAGCTGTAATTGGTGGCAATGGTAGCGAAGATACTTATGACCTACGTTTTACCCCCAACGGTAGTATTGTTATTTGTGGTGCCACAACCAGTACAAACTTATCATCATTAGGTTTTAGCAATGCATCAAACACCAACAACGGTGGCGATGATTTTTGGATGTACCAAATAAACGCCAACCTTAGCACCGTTGCTTGGATGCGTAACTGGGGCGGTAATGATGCTGACCGTATTAACATTATTAACATTAACACCAACGGTGATATTTATGCCGGTGGTTATACCGAAAGCTCTGGCTTATCACTTGTATCTCCACGCCAAGGTACTTATGCAGGCGATAGCGATGATGGTGTAGGTTATTTAGCTAAAACAAACTCTACCGGTGTCATTCAGTGGAGCTCATACTTTAACTCTTCTGGTACAAATGCAACCACCAGAATTTTATGTATGGAGTTAAACAAATCCAAAAATGCTATTTATTTTGGCGGTACTACTGAAGGCCTTGCTACAAGCAACATTTCATCATCAGGCAGGTACGACAACTCTTACAATGGTGGCACGCGCGACTTTTATGTTGCCAAAATGGCACTCGACCAAACATTTGCCTACTCAACCTACATTGGTAGTGGTGGAGATGAAAATAATATGATGGGCTTAAACGTAGATGAAAATGATGACGTGTATGTCTTTGGCTACACTTATGGAAGCGATTTTCCTACGGCCAGCAACCCATTTCAATCAAGCTTAAATGGTGAGGGCGAAAAGGTATTTTTTAAATTAGAAACGGATTTGTCAACGTTGCTATACAGCACGTATTATGGTGGAACAAATGATGAAAGCGACCCCGTTGGCCAGCGTGGTATTAAATTTAGCAATTGCCGTATTTATACCATTGTTACGTCTGAGTCGAACAACTTGCCTTTAACACAGGGGGCGCTTACAACTTCAAAAACGAGCCCTACAGACCGGCACGAACCCGGTGTTGTTGTTTGGGCCAACCCTCCAGATTTGAATAATAACACTATTGGGCCAAATCAAAATATATGCTCGGGTGGCACCCCTGCTTTGTTAGATGGTCAAACACCTACCTATGTTTTACCTACAATTACTCGCAATGGTACAACGTCGGCACACCCTGTTCTTACATCAGGTATATCATACCAATGGCAGCGTTCTACCGATAATAACACTTGGACAAACATATCAGGTGCAACAGGCGAAGATTTAACATCGGCCCAAATGGGTGCGTTAACGCAAACAACATACTTCCGCCGTGTATTTAATGGCGACGCTTGCGTTGTTTCGCCACAAAGCAATGTAAAGGTTGGTGTATTTAAAGTTAGCGCAGCTGTTGTTAATAATATTTGTTTTGGTGGAACAGCCGGAACAATTACGTTAACACCAACAGATGGTACAGCCGGTTACCAATACCAATTAGGTAGCGGTGCTTTCCAAACAAGCAACGTTTTTAATGGCCTAGCTGCCGGCACTTATACTGTAAATGCTAAAGATGCTAATAATTGTACTACATCTGTTACAGTTACAATAACACAACCAACACAAGTAAGCTTTTCAGCTTCATCATCGGCTGCTACTTGCGGTGCCTCAAATGGCTCTATTACCATTTCGGGCGCAACGGGTGGCACATCTCCATATACATATAGCATAAACGGTAGCTCTTACCAAGGCGGTACTTCATTTACCGGTGTGGCAGCAGGTACTTATACTGTATATGTAAAAGATGCCGCAGGTTGTATCCGTACCCAAAGCGTAACAGTATCATCGGCTAATGCATTGGTTGCTTCTATTGGGTCGCAAACCAACGTTAACTGTTTTGGTGGCGCTACAGGCTCAGTAACCCTATCTCAAACAGGTGGTACAGCAGCTTACCAATACCAATTAGGTAGCGGAGCTTTCCAAAACAGTGCAACATTTAGCAGTTTAAATGCAGGTACTTATACCTTTACTGTTAGAGATGCAAACGGTTGTACAGCTTCGGTATCTGCAACAATTACCCAGCCTTCTGCAGCCCTTGCAGGTTCAATATCAAGCCAAACTAATGTTTTGTGCCGTGGTAATTCAACAGGCTCGGTAACCATTGGTGCTACAGGTGGTACACCTGCTTACCAATATAAAATAGGTTCAGGTTCTTTAGGTTCAAGCAATGTTTTTAGCGGTTTAGCCGCAGGTTCTTATGTTATTACCATTCAAGATAGCAAAGGCTGTACAGCTACTGTAAACGTAACAATTACCCAGCCAGCCTCGGCTTTGTCGGGTAGTATTACTGCCCAAACAAACGTAGCTTGTAACGGTGGTAACGGTTCTGTAACTGTAGCCGGTGCAGGTGGTACAGCCCCATACCAATACAAAATAGGTTCAGGTTCTCTGCAATCAAGCGGTACATTCTCTGGCCTTTCAGCAGGTAGCTATACGGTTACTGTGCAAGATAATAACGGTTGTACTACTACGGTTCCTGTAACTATTACACAACCTTCAAACTTATCGGTAAGCGCAACGTCTCAAACTAACGTATTGTGTTTTGGCCAGTCAACCGGTGCTGTTACGGTATTAGGTTCAGGTGGCGCAGGTTCTTATCAATATAAAATTGGTTCAGGTTCCCTACAATCTAGCGGTACTTTCTCTGGCTTAGCTGCCGGCTCGTATGTAGTAACTGTACAAGACGCTAACGGTTGTACATCAACTATAAACGTAACCATTACCCAACCAGCGGCAGCCCTTTCGGCTTCTATAGGTTCTCAAACCAACGTATTATGCCGTGGTAATTCTACAGGTGCTGTTACTATTACAGCTACTGGTGGCACGGGCGTATACCAATACCAATTAGGCTCAGGTTCATTCGGGGCAAGCAACGTATTCTCTGGCTTAGCAGCTGGTAGCTATGTTGTAACTGTTAAAGATGCCAACAACTGTACTACTACTGTAAACGTAACCATTACCCAACCAGCTGCTGCACTTTCTGTAACTACAGGCAGCATAGTAAACGTACTATGCCGCGGCAATGCAACGGGTTCTGCTACAGCAAGCGCTACAGGTGGTACTGCAACATACT
>CAMBQF010000016.1 GCA_945869825.1 Chitinophaga pinensis
ACCTGCACCTGTTATCTCTCTACCCTTGCAATGAGCTTTGTAACAACAACTGAAACCTGAATATTGAGTAAAGCAACTATGGCAGAAATAAAAAAGCCCCTGCAATGTGCAGAGGCCCTTTTACTATATAAAACATGCAGCTGTTTTTATAGTGCAAATATCCCCCATGCACAAGAGCAATACAAAAACATATTTGGGCATTTATCGGATATAGGCATTGATTTTTACACTTTTAGTTACTTTAGTACCATGTTAGCTGAAGAAATAAATACGTTGCCTAAGGCTCCTGCAAGCCTTGCCCTATTTGCCAACAAACAAATGCCATTGGGTTTGTTTACCGGTATGGTAAATGATGTTACCACCGCGCCGTGGCAAAACCTGCGCCGCACGGGCCGCAAAGCATGGATTTACGCAGGTGCCTTTAACCAGCGCTACTACACGGGCTTTGCCATTGCCGATGCAGGTTTGGTTGCTACGGCATTTGCTTACGTTTTTGATGCGGAGACTAAGAAATATGTAGAAGAGAAAGTTACTGTACCCTTTGGTTTTGCTTCGGGCTTCGACCCATCACTGCAAACGGATTGGAAACTGAAAACTTTCAGCATAACATCTAAAGGCAATACCATGCTGCTTAGCTATAAGGGCAAGCGCATAAACCTGGAGTTGGAGCTGGAGAATGATTTTACCCACGGATTAACAACCATTGCACCATCGTATGCAAGGCCATTTAACCACACGTATAAAGACATTATTATGCCCGCCAAGGTAACTGCCACCATTGATGGCGAAAGCATTGCCTACGGCGGCAAAATAGGCTCTGTTGATTTTAGCAAAGGCTACCCGCCCCGCACCACCTTTTGGAACTGGGCCAGCATGGTAGGCCAAACAGCCGGCGGGCAGGCTGTGGGCTTAAACCTGGTGGCGCACCATAACAACAGCCTGGAGAATAGCTTGTGGACAGAAGACAGCGCCATAGCAGTATCGCAGGCTATGTTTGAATACCAACAACCAGTGGATAAAAACACCTGGCGCATACATAGTGTAGATGGGATAGTTGACCTAACCTTTACCCCACTGGGCAAGCGTGCCGAAAACATTAATGCCTTTATAATGAAGAGTATGTTTGTGCAGCCTTTTGGGGTGTTTGAGGGCACTATCCGTATAAACGGAACGCCGCAACCTGTAAAAGGCTACGGCGTTGTTGAAGAGCATTTTGCCAAGTGGTAGAGTATGTTTACAAATAAAACAGAGGGAAATACTCTTTATATTATCAGAAAGCAGAAAGACCTGATGTACCAACCATTTTGGCCACGCCTGTTTGTTGGTTTTATTACAATTTCGTTGCTGGTATTTTACAAGTGGCAGGCATTGGTTTACTCCGTATTAGCCTTCGGAATTCCTGCAGTAGCATCTTATTTTATTGAAGAGTGGTATTTAAAAAACCATAGGTTGGTTAAAGTAACCAAGCTACCCCAACCCTATACAGTTGCATTTAACAACAAGATTATTGTAAACCCCAGATTTGTATTTAACCGCGCCGGCTATGGCTTAGGTTCAAGGTATGGATATACTATTTACCTCCAAAAATACGACGGGGATGTTACTAAGGTGGTAGATTATATTTATTCGAAAACCGAGATGTATACTATAATGGAACTTATTGCAGGGCACTTGGATATTGGTATAAGAAAAGACAATTAAAAAACAACGCCGCAACCTGTAAAAGGCTGCGGCGTTTGCTCAATTATTATATTCTAATTAAAATGGTAAATCGTCGGTAGGGGCACCATTAAATTTTTCCCAGCCCGCTTCTTGTTGCGGTTGGTATGGTGGCTGGTCGGCAGCTTGCGGGCCAGCACCTGCAGTAGCACGCTCTATGCGCCATGCACGGATATCGGTATACCAACGCTCATTATACTCGCGCGATTCGATATTAAATTGTACACGTATCTCGTCGCCAATTTTAACATTGCGTAAGCCATCGGCTTTATCGCCCCAGGCTGATATGCACACCTTTTTAGGGTATTGGTCGGCGGTTTCTATTACAAATTCGCGCTTGGTCCATGTGCCGTTTTTACCTTGTCCTGTTGTTTCGGGCAGAAGGGTAATCAGTTTTCCTGTAATCTCTAAGTTCATCGTTTCTAATTGTTAATTGTTTGTACTGTATCTATGTTATCTGTATTTCTCTCAGTTACGTTTACCAGTTTGGCCTGGTACTCTTTTGTGTTATATGTAATACCTATCGTTCCTCCTAAATGCTCGGCCTGTGTTAAGGGCGTCCCTTTTGTTTTTTGAAAGCGGATGTTTACCGTTCCGTTTCCAAGTTCATTCAAATCACCACCGTTTATGGTTACCGTATTGCCTTCTATCAGGGGTTCTTCAATATAAACCCACTCATTTTTGCTGTTGGTAACCTCTACCCTTAAATGCTCGCCATTGGCAACGGGGGGTAATTTAAATGCAAATATATTTGTTTTTGCTGCATCTAACACCTCGGGTATATCTTCTACCACACATTTTGTTATACCTATACTGTTAGTGAATGTTTTACCGTCGTTATTTGTGTACTTAAAAGTGTATTCGGGCTTATAACCTTTCCCCTCGTACACATAGTGGGTGCCACCAATTACCCCTTTTATCAGCACACCCGATGATGACGACATTTCATTACCATCAAACATAACATTGGCAGGCGCGGTAAGCAACAGGGTGGTGCCTGTGCTGCCGCCGAACCTAAACGTTGCGCCAGCTTTAAGTTCACTATCGGCCTCGTTATACTCTACCCAATAGTTTTGCCAAACCTCTGTTTGCTTAACATTATCAGAGTTTGATGAGTCGGTTGATGCGCAGGCTGCCAATAGCAGGGCAGCCGCGATTATACCAAGCAGGCTTTTCATAGTTATTTCTTAGTACGCGTTTCGTAACGGCAAAGGCCGTCCTGCAAAAATTTCTTATAGGCCTCAATATCCAAATTAAACGCCCGTGGCACATTCAGCATCTTGCCTTCATTATCAACCAACACGTAAAGCGGCTGTGCATTTTTGTTATATGTTTTCTTCTGCAAATCACTCCACTTACCCCCTACGGTAGTAATCTCTTCGTTAGAGAAAGCAGATGTATATACCTGATTGGCAGGCAAAGCAGCTTTATCATCACAGTAAAGCGATATAAATATGTACTCGTCTTTAATAAGGTTTTTCACCTCAGGGTCAACAAAAACATTGTCTTCCATTTTACGGCAGTTAGCACAGTTGTAGCCGGTAAAATCTATCATTACGGGTTTGCCTACCTGCTTAGCGTAGTTCATACCTTCATTCAAATCGTGGAAAACCTGCTTTTTCTCTACGCTGCGTTCTGTATAGTCGGCCGGGGGAATGAAACCTGCCAGCATAGTTAGTGGCCCGCCAAACAACCCTGTGGTAAGGTAAAGTGTAAACGATAGGGTTACCAATGACGACATCATACGGAAAGTCCCTATCCCATCAACTGCCTTTTCTTTGGCTGTGCGTATTACACCAAAAAGGTATAAGGCCATACCGGCAAATATTGCAATCCATATTGATATGAAAAGCTCGCGCTTTAAAAATTCCCAATGGTAAGCAAGGTCAATGTTTGATATAAACTTCATGGCCAGTGCAAGTTCTATAAAGCCAAAGCATACTTTAATGGTATTCAGCCACTCGCCCGATTTTGGCAGGGTATTTAACCAACCAGGGAATATAGCCAGTAACATAAACGGCAACGCCAAACCAATGCCAAAACCCAGCAAGGCTATCACCAGAGCCAAATCGCCTCCTTTGTAAACGGCTTCTACCATTAGGGTTCCCAATAATGGCCCCGTGCACGAGAATGAGACCAACACCAGTGTAAACGCCATAAAGAAGATACCGATAATACCTCCGCGGTCTGATTGTTTATCAACCGAATTTACAAAGCGGCTGGGCAGGGCAATATCAAACGCACCAAAAAACGATATGGCAAAAAGCATAAATACAATAAAGAACAACCAATTGAAAAACGCGCTTGTTGAAATTGCATTTAAGGCATCGGAGCCAAATATTTTAGTTATCAGATAGCCAGGTACAACAAATATGAAAATAATTGAAAAACCATAAATAATAGCATTAAAAATGCCTTTGGCACGTGTGGGGCTGTGCTTGGTAAAAAAGCTTACATTAAGTGGAATTAATGGGAATAAGCATGGCATTAACAATGCCAGCAAACCGGCGCCAAATGCTAAAAAGAAAATAGACCATAAAGAGTCTAAATCAAGCTTTTCTGATGATATATCGCCGCACGATTTTTCTAATCCTGCATACTTCCCGTCGTCCTTCTCCATAATATCAAAGAAGTTTGTTTGCGGGGCACTGGGGTCGAACGCCACATTGCTTTTATCTGCTGTTCCTTCGCATGGGCATGGAGGGCAAGGTGCGCCATTTGCGCTACCCGGCAATGCTTTAAGCGTATCAACTACCGTAGCGGTTTTGCCTTTATTTTCAGTATTAATTTCAAATTTAAAAGGGCCACCAACATCAACGCACAAATCCTTGCACGACTGACCGTCTACCTTACCTGTAACGGTAAAATAATCGGTAGTTTTAATTTTTACTTTTTGGATAAATACAGCCTTATCATTAAAAAACAATTCGTCGCTCTCCCAAACATCGCTATACTCCTTTTTATACTTAGGCTCTATAACCTTACCAACCGTTTCAAAATTGCTGTTTTTTTTGATTGTAAAAACCAGCGGGCGGGCGCCACCAAAACCGTCTTTACTTGGTGGGTTGTATTGCGAATAAAGGTGCCAGCCTTTTTCTATAGTGGCTTTAAATAATAATTCACCTTCTGTATCGCTTATTTTTCTGTACTCATACTCCCATTTAACGGGGTTTATAATCTGACCCGTTGCCGCAATAGCAGTCAGGGAAAATAAAAAAACAAGTAACCTCGAAAAAATTTTATTCATTGGAAGATTTGTAAACATCAAAAATACGGTTTTAAATTCAAAAAACTGTGTAACCGCCGTTACTGTTTATTCTGGGTTGATTTGAATGGTAAAATCTTTACCTGTTTTAACGCATGCCTCTTTACAGGCCTGCCCGTCTACATTACCACTTATAACAAATTTGCTTTGCGCGTTAAATTTTATTGTCTGCTTAAAAACTACCGTGCCAGTATAGAAATGCTCATTGCTTTCCCAAATATCACTATACTGCTTTTTATATACTGGTTCTTCTACCTTGTCAACCAGTTCGTAGTTACTATTGGGCTTAAATGTAAACAGCAACGGGGTTGCACCTCCCAGCCCGTCTTTGCTCGGTGGGTTATCCTGCGAATAAAGGTGCCACTCATCTTCTATGGTGGCTTTAATAAGTAACTCCCCCTCGGTAGCACTGATTTTTTTATACTCAAAAGCCCATTTCACTGGGTCGTGCATCTGGGCATTTGCAGCGCCAAAAAACAGCACTAAAACTAACGTTATATATACGGGTATTTTCTTCATTCCAGTTGTTTTTAATTAGTCGCCATTAAACCGCATACCTTACAAAAGGTTGCAAATTATTACTCCTCTACCTTATGGTTCAGGGTTTGCTCTGCAGTTCGTTTTATCAGATTTTGGGCTTCGTCTTTGCCAAGGTAACGGTCTATTACCCCATGCACCGCATATATAGCCGGAGTAAGCCCCACCGCTATTATCAGCTTAAACAGATAGCCCGTAAAGCCAATGGCTATAAATTGGTTAAAGGTCATCAGTTTATCGGCAGGTTTGTCGTAAAAATTAAACACATCGGGCAGGTAAAAAGCTATGCCCAATACAATAAAAGAATCTACCAGCTGCGATATTACTGTAGAACCTGTAGCCCGCAACCATAGCATTTTTCCACCCGTACGCTCTCTTAAAAACCAAAACACAAAAACATCAACCAACTGCCCTACTAAAAAGGCAGTAATACTACCCACAATTATCAATTGCGATTGCCCAAGTACCTTATTGTATTCATAATCCTGCACGTTTGAGAATGGCGATGCAGGAACCTTCATAGAGAAAAATATTACCACAAAGGCATACGCAATTAACGCTGCCGTAAGTAACGACAGTTTACGTACCCCTGTTTTACCAAAGTACTCGTTTATTAAATCGGTAGTAATAAAAACTATAGGCCATGGTAATATGCCCATACTTAAGGTAAACGGCCCAATGGTAATCAGCTTACTGCCAATAACCTCGGCCACCAGAGCGTTGGTAATAAATATCCCCGCCAGTATTATAAAAATAGAGTCCTTTCTTGAATTGGTAATCATACTACTAAACTAAAAGTGAGAAATCTAAAAACTAAAAGTGGGCAATATTCTAATACCAACAATGCTATTTTTCACTTTTCGTTTTTCGTTGTTAGCTACACTACCAGCTACCGCTGGCGCCACCGCCACCAAAGCTACCGCCACCAAAGCCGCCAAAACTGCTGCCGCCACCGCCGCCGCCCCATGAACCACCACCGCCGCCACCCCAAAATACAGGGCCCATGCCGCCGCTACGTAGGCCACCACCACCGCCACGGCCAAAAACAGATATCAATACTATTACACCTATAATTATCAATATTATTACCCCAATGCCTGGCCCTTTGTTGCTGTCTTTAGCATCAGCCTGGTAGCGGCCGGCAACCATGTCTATTAATGAGTTTGTGGCTTTATCAAGCCCTTCGTAATAGTTTTTTTGTTTAAATGCAGGCTTTATGTCATTCTCTATAACACGTTTGGCAAGGCCATCGGTAACACGGTCTTCAAGGCCATAGCCTACTTCAATATCAATTTTACGGTCATCTAACGCTACGAGAATAAGTATGCCGTTATTCTTATCTTTTTTGCCTATGCCCCACTGGCGCCCAATTTTCAGGGCATAATCCTCAATATCATAATTGCCGGTGGTTTTAATAGCTATTATGGCAAACTCTATAGAATTACTATCGTTAACAGCACGAAGCTTTTGTTCCAACTGGCTGTTTTCGTTAGTGCTAAGCATACCTGCAAAGTCGTTAACCATACGCGGCGGCGACAAAGGCTTAGGTATTTCGTTAGCGCCGATGGCATCTGCCTGAGAATCAACATCTGTGTTTACCCCGGCATTACCAGTACGTGTTTCTGCATGTGGCATAGAATCATTACGTCCACAGGCGTTAACAAACACCAGTAACAAAAACGGAATAAAAAAGAGTAAATACCTGCGCATTAATTTCCTATTGAAATATCATCAGATAATTCGTTCGAATCATCTTCCAGGCGCGGAAAATAGACAGAAAGTTTTTCTCCGGCCATTTCTATGCCTTTTACAAGGCCCGGTACAAAGTTACCTTCCCTGAAATTGCTTTGTATCGCATCGCGAACCGCAATCCAAAAATCGTCTTTTACCATAGCGTGTATGCCCTCATCGCCCACAACAGAAAACTTTCTGTCTGTAATAGCAAAGTAGAACAAAACGGCATTACGCTCTTTTGTTTTGTGCATACCAAGGCTGCCAAAAACTTCCAGCGCACGTGCATAAGCGTTGCCTTTGCAGGCTGACTCAACATGCAAACGTATCTCGCCCGATGTTTTTAACTCAGCCTGCTTAATGGCGGCTATTACTTCTTGCTCAGAAGCTATAGAAAGTAATGGCTCTTGTTGCTGCATCCTTATATTAGAATTTAACTGTCGGGGCTTTTTCAGCACCTGCATCAGCAGTAAACATAGCACGGGGTTCAAAACCGGTTATGCCTGCTATAATCTTACCTGGAAAGCGCATAACGGCACTGTTATATAGCTTTACAGCAGCGTTATAGTCGTTTCTCGATACATTTATCCTGTTCTCGGTCCTCGATAGCTCTGTCTGCAACTCTAAAAAGTTTGTATTAGCCTTTAAGTCAGGGTAGTTTTCTGACACTGCCAACAGGCTCTTTAATGCACCTGCCAAACCATTTTGTGCCGACTGGAATTTTTTCATGTTTTCTTCCGTCATATCGGCTGCATTAATATTAATGCTGGTTGCTTTAGCACGCGCCTCTGTTACAGCCGTTAAAGTGCTTTTTTCAAAGTCGGCATAGCCTTTTACAGTAGACACTAAATTAGGAATAAGGTCTAACCTGCGTTGATAAGCACTTTGCACATCAGCCCATTTCTGGTCAACAACCAACTGCTTATCAACCATGCCGTTGTATGACGAACAGCCCCACAGGCCAAATATTAGAAAGAAGCCCACCAGGGCTGCTAAAATAATTACGTTTCTACTCATTTCTTATGTATTTAATATAAATATATCAAAAAGCATGCTATTGAAAATATGTGCCAATTAGTCATTTGTAGTTATTGCAGGCAGACGGATAACTCAGGCATTTATTGTAATTACCACCTTTGTTTTATCAGTTACCCTAAAGCGGTTATCCGTTCTATAGCCAACCACCCAGGCTATTTTGCCGCCACTTTCCATCAGCCAAACCTCATCTTTCTCGTCCTGGCTTAGTTTGCTGTCTTTAAAAAAGTCGCTAAGCAGTTTGCTTTGGTTCATACCAAAGGGCTGAAAACGGTCGCCTACCCGCCAGCGGCGAAGCGTTAAGGGGAATTTCAGCTTATCAAAATCGAGCAACGCCACATTGGCGGGTTGCTTCAGGTTTATCTTATCAATAAAGGTATTAACGCTAAATGACAGTTTTACAGGTTTTGCAACAGCCTTTGTGCCTTTTTCAATAGTGTATTCTTTTACCTCGCGCTGCTTTTTAGGGCGGACGATGAGGAAACCCCTGTCGTGCAACAACTCAAACTCATCAGCAATAAAATGCTGCCCTGTTTGGCGTTGCAAGGCCTGTTCAATATCTTCTATCTGCTCAGCATTAAACCCACAGGGGTGCAATATTTCAAACAAATACAAACCCAAAGGCTTCAGCTTTTTCAACTGCGCTATTTCTATATAAATTTTATCGCCTTTTGCGGTAATAACATCTTCCAGCGCACCATCAATAAACTGCTTAAGCACTTTGTTGCTCTGTTCTAACCTTGCAATGGTTTTTACAATGCTTTGGCTGAATGATGGGTTTATCTTCTCAAAAACTGGTACCACCTTATGGCGTATCAGGTTGCGGCGGTACTTTACACTTTGGTTGCTCTTATCCTCGCGCCATTTTATCTTGTTGACCTTGGCATAGGCTTCAATATCGACACGCGTGGCAAAAAGCAAGGGCCTTACCAGATTGCCTATTTTAGGTTTGATTCCCGTTAAGCCACTTAAGCCTGTGCCGCGGCTAAGGTTTACAAAAAACGTTTCGGCAACATCGTTGGCATTATGCGCGGTAGCTATATAATCGTAAGTATGTATATGAGTAAGGGCCTCAAACCATTCATACCGCAACCTCCTCGCTGCCATTTGTATCGACTCGCCATTTTGCTTCGCCACCTCTTTGGTTTTAAAGCTTTCAGCATGCAGGGCAAGTTTGTGTTTTTTGCAATAGGTTTTTACAAACGCCTCATCAGCATCGGCCTCTGCCCCACGCAGTTTAAAGTTGCAATGGGCCACGCTTATCTTATGGCCTGTGTTTTGCAATATATGCAGCAGTACCATAGAGTCTATGCCACCGCTAATTGCCACCAGCAGGTGGTTGTCCGCCGAGAATAAATCCTCGGCAGCAACAAAATCCTGTAAACGGGCGGCTAATGGGTGCATAAAATATTTTGTAGTACAAATGTAGATAATACGCAGATATGCGCCAGCAAAACCATGGAGCCCTCTGTTTACTTTCAGTTTTTAAGCCAGTTTGGTAACTAAACTTCCACCAAAAATCTCCCCCCGCTCATCAACCGTAATATGGTTTATGCCGGGTGTTTTGCCTTTGTCTAACGTGCCTAATTGTTGCTTAAAGCCCAGGGCTTCGGCACCGTTCAGGGTAGCCCATTGTATCAGTTCAGCGGTAGGTATTCCGGGGAAGTTGGCTACTATCGTTTTCATCTCATCCAGAATAGAAAGGCTATCGTTAGATGCATAGCTATCCGTGCCCACCACAATTTTAGCGCCCATTTGGCGTAGCATAGGCACATCGGGCAGCTTATTTTCTATATACAAATTGGCATTGGGGCATAGTGCCCAATACATCAGCTTACCATAGTCGGTAGCCCATTGCACATCTTCTTTAGTGCTTACGGTATTATGCACCAATAGTATGCGGTTGCAATTGGGTAAATGCACTACGGTTGATGGCAGCGAGTTGAACCCCGTTGGCTTATAGGTACTTAAATCTAACCCAAACTTAGCCATTTGCTCGGCCACAGGGCCTGTGCCCGTGCGGAACAGTTCATTCTCGCCCTCGGTTTCCTGGTTATGGATAGAGATAACCCCATCGCGCAGGTAGTTATGCTCGGCTATCAGCTTTAATAGTTTGGTAGACAACGAGTAGGTTGCATGTGGGGTGATATTAGCCGGAGCACTGGGTAGCAATTCTTCCAGTTGGCGCAGCAGCGTTTCGCCATTGGCAAATACTTCTTCGGCTTTGTCGGCATTCAACCCAAAAAGTTCTATAAACGTATGGTAGAGCATGTTGCGCTTAGCCTTTTGGGCAAAGGTAAAATCGCTATTGCTAATGTCGCCTACGGCTATTATGCCATTACGTAGCATTTCGTTTTCGGCATCTTCAATAGCGCCCAAAACCTCCTCATCGGCCTGCCATTTGCGCACCGCCATCATCTCTTTAACAAAACCCGAAAGGCCTGTGTGCTTGGCTAGCTTCCCCTTTAGGTACGATAGCTCTAAATGGCAATGGGCATTAACGAACCCGGGGGTTAAAATACCCTCAAAGTGCTGCGCATTGGGGGCTGTAGCGGCATAGCCAACATCGCCCGGCCTAAGCAGGCTTACTATCCGTCCGTTATCTTCTGTTATCAATACCCCCTTTTTAACAGGGGCTGTTGACACGGGATAAACATAATTGGCTGTTAAAAAGCGCATATAGTTACCTTTGTACATTACCCGCTTTAAAAATACGGGTGAGTGCAAAGCTACATTGAAACAGTTTACCCTAAATAAAGAAGAGCGTTTAAAAAGCCGTAAGTTGATGGACGAACTGTTTGTGTCGGGCAAAACGCTTACGGTATTCCCCTTTAGGCTGGTGTGGATTGAAACAAAGCTGCTGGTAGATTACCCCGCCCAAATGGCGGTAAGTGTAAGCAAGCGCAACTTTAAGCATGCGGTAGACCGTAACCGGCTTAAACGCCTGATGCGCGAGGCGTACCGTAAAAACAAACCGGGGGTATACGATACCGCAAAGCAGCTGAACAAACAATACGCTTTGATGCTTATTTATACCGGCCGCAAAATGGTTGATTATGCCGAGGTTGAAAGCAAAATAATAATAACTTTGAAAAAATTTACCGAAAGGTGTAATGAAACGCCTGCTTAATACACTAATATTAGGAATATTTAGGTTTTACCAGTTGGCCATATCGCCTATGTTTAGCCCTGTGTGCCGTTATACGCCTACATGCTCGGCCTACGGTGTGGAAGCAGTAAAAAAATATGGCCCGTTTAAAGGAACTTTTTTGGCCGTTAAACGTATTGTACGCTGCAACCCATGGGGCGGCAGCGGGTACGACCCGGTTCCTTAACCATCTAACTGAATTGTAATTAAATATGAATATGGATTTTGTGAAGAGAATTCCTAAAAAAGTAAAAGTAGCGGTATTTGCCCTGTTTGTTGGCGCGGGCTCTATGAGCCTGTTAGCGTTTGACAAAGGCGATGACAACTACTTCGAAATATCGAAAAACCTGGACATTTTTGCCACGCTTTACCGCGAGGTGAATATGTATTATGTGGACGAGACCGACCCCGGCGATATGGTTAAAACAGCCATTGATGCTATGTTGGAAAAACTTGACCCGTATACCAACTACATCCCTGAGTCGGATATAGAAGACCACCGCTTTATGACTACCGGCCAGTACGGCGGCATTGGTGCCTTGGTACGTCAAAAAGGTGACTATATCTACATATCAGAGCCTTATGAAGATAAGCCCGCTCAAAAAGCAGGTTTACTGGCAGGCGATGCGTTGCTTGAGGTTGATGGAAAATCAGTAAAAGGTAAACAAACCGCCGATGTGGTTAAAATGCTGAAAGGCGTGCCTAACACCAAGGTAAGCATTAAGGTAAAACGCGAAGGCAATTCGGACCCACTTACCTTCTCGGTAATGCGTGAAGAAATTAAGATTAACAACGTACCGTATTTTGGTATGATTGACGATAAAATTGGCTACATAAAGCTTACAGGCTTTACTGAAGATGCCGGCAAAGAGGTGAAAGATGCCTTGGTATCGTTAAAAGCTACTAACCCCGGTATAGAAGGTGTTATTCTTGACTTGCGCGATAATCCGGGTGGGTTGCTTCGCGAAGCCATCAACATATCTAACGTGTTTGTAAACAAAGGCCAGGATATTGTAAGCACCAAAGGCAAGGTTAAAGAGTGGGACAAAACCTACAAAGCCCTTAACACCCCTGTTGATACTGATATTCCACTGGTAGTATTGGTTAGCCGCGGTTCGGCTTCGGCATCAGAAATTGTGTCGGGTACTATACAAGACTTAGACCGTGGTGTTGTTATTGGCCAACGTTCTTACGGCAAAGGCCTGGTGCAAACCACCCGCCCGCTTAGCTACAATGCGCAGGTAAAAATTACCACTTCAAAATACTACATTCCGAGCGGACGTTGTATACAAGCACTTGATTACACCCACCGTAATGATGATGGAAGTGTTGGCAAGGTGCCAGATTCGCTTATCACCGCCTTTAAAACCAAAAACGGCCGTATTGTGTACGATGGAGGTGGTGTAAACCCCGACTTTAAAACCCCTATCAAAAAATACAGCCAGATATTACAAAGCCTGGTTATCAAATCGTTGATTTTTGACTATGCTACCCAATACAAGCTTGGCCACCCAAGCATTCCGTTAGCTAAAACATTTAGACTTAGCGATGCTGATTATGATGAGTTTGTAAAATGGCTTGATGGAAAAGAATACGACTATACCACCAAAAGCGAGGAATTGCTTGATAAGCTAAAAACCACCGCTGAAGGGGAGAAGTATTTTGATGGTGTATCAAAAGAATTCCAAGCCCTGAAAGACAGGATGATGCACGACAAAAAATCGGACCTGTATAAGTTTAAAGGCGAGATAAAAGAGTTTTTAGAGGGCGAAATTGTAAGCCGATACTACTACCAAAAAGGTAAAATTGAGGCATCGTTTAAATACGATACCGAAATTACCGAGGGTGTGAAAATACTATACGATAAGCCAACTTATAACAGCATTTTAACAGGCAAATACAAACAACCAAACCCACCAAAAGAAGATGGTGATAAGGATGATGAAAGCGTTGGCGACGACGACGGCATTGCCACCCCGAAGCAGAAGAAAAAAGACATGAAGAATAACAATTAATACAGGCAATATTTAATTTTGCAAGGGCGGTACTAATTACCGCCCTTTTTCGTTTCTTTAACCATCAGGCGCATGGTAAAACTGTTACAACTTATACCCTATCGTTTTTTCTATTTATTAGGACTGGCCGTATTTATACTGGGCATGCCCTTTAGTAACCTGATGATGAGCCAGGGCCTGTTTTACATATCGGGTGCGTGGCTTTTAAGCAGCATAGCTTACAACAATACCCTGGCCCGCATAAAGCTGTATTTTGCCAATAAACAGGCATTGGCGCTGGCCTCTATATTTTTTGCCCTACTTATTGGCCTGGCCTACACCGCCAATTTTGAATATGGCCTTAAAGACATCCGCGTTAAACTGCCCTTGTTTTTGCTCCCTTTTGTTATTGTAGGTTTAGGCTCTTTAACAGACAAAGAATACCGGGCCTTTTTACTCTTTTTTATACTGGTGGTGCTTAGCTCTACCATAGCAGGCTATGTTAGTGCATGGAGCCATTTTGGCAATATGTACGATGCACGGCAGCTATCGCCCTATATATCTAATATCCGCCTTAGTTTGCTTATAATAATTGCCTTGTTTGTGGCTGGCTGGCTGGCTGTAAAACAGCGCAAAGCATGGTTTACGGCGCTAATGGTAGTAACCTGCCTTTGGTTTCTCTTCTTTTTATATAAGCTGGAAAGCCTAACGGCCTTAGGCACTATTTTTATTGTTTGGCTCGTGCTTTTGGTCTTCAACCTGAAAAAGGTTAAACCCAAAGCCTTGCGCATTGCATTGCCGTTGTTACTTATTTGCTTTGCGGCATGGCTGGCTATATATACCACAACCACCTATACCGAATATTTTACCCCAAAAGAGGTGGCAAACCCAACAGCCAAAACCAAATACGGCAATGGTTACGACGATTTACAAATGCCATATATGATAGAAAACGGCAACCGGTTGTGGGAATATGTGTCGTATAAAGAACTGAAAGAAGAATGGCCCAACCGCAGCCAAATTAATATTGACAGTACCGATGCCACGGGGCATACACTGTTTTATACCATATTACGCTATATGGCATCTAAGGGGTTAAAGAAAGACCGCGAGGGCCTGCAGGCGCTAACAGATGAGGATATTGATAATATTGAAAGTGGTATTGCCAACGCAAACTATACTGCCCAACGCGGGCTTAAAGCCCGGCTGCATAAGGTGTTTTGGGAGTACCAGGTATATAAAGCCTACCGCAACCCCAGCGGCCACTCGGTATTTATGCGGTTAGCGTTTTGGCAAAACTCGTGGAACATAATAAAAGCCCACCCTTTGGTGGGTGTAGGCACAGGCGATGTTATTGACGCTGTTGGCCTGCAATACACTAAAGATAACTCTCCGCTGGAAGCTAAGTGGCGTTTACGGTCGCACAACCAGTTTTTGGCTATTGGCATAGCGCTGGGCTTTATAGGAATACTCATTTTCGTATTCTCTATGCTCTACCCCTACCTAAGCACCAAGGGCTATAAAAGTGTATTGTTTACCGCCTTTTTTGTAACGGCATTCCTGTCTATGTTTACTGAAGATACGTTGGAAAGCCAGGCAGGCGTATCGTTCTATATCTTCTTCTTTTGCGTGTTCCTGTTTTTAAAACCGGGCAGTCTCGCCACTCCACAGGTAGGTTGGGGGTGGTGGGATAAATCCCAATTAGATAATCAGACAATTAGAAAATGAGATAATGGGAACCAACCCAGTCTAAAGGCAACCACTCCTTAAAAAGGAAGGGTGTTTACTCACCACTTTAAACTTTAATACTCCGCTTAATACTTTCTTCCAGCGATATAAGGGTTTCTGTACGTTCTATGCCCTCTATAGCCTGTATCTTCTCGTTTAGTACCTGGCGCAGGTGGTTGGTGTTTTTACATACTATTTTTAGGAATATGCTGTATTGGCCTGTGGTGTAGTAGGCTTCTACCACCTCGGGTATCTGCTCCAGCTCTGTAATTACCTGGTTATATACCGAGCCTTTAAAAAGGTAAACGCCCAAAAAAGCGGTAAGGTCGTAGCCCAGTTTGGTATGGTCTACCATTAAAACAGAGCATTTAACTATGCCTGCATCCTCCAGTTTTTTCATCCGCACATGGATAGTACCTGCCGAAACAATCAGTTTTTTGGCAATTTCGGTGTAGGGCACCAGCGCATCGTCCATTAGTATGGCTAAAATCTGTCTGTCGAGGTTATCAATTTCTAAAATTTCATGCTTTTCAGGATGCATAATTTTACATTATAACAACAAATATACACTTTAAATATTTTATTCGTAATAATAACTTTATAACGTTAACTAATTTGCATTTCATATGTTCTTATTATACATTTGTAACAAGAAACAAACGTTCTTATATACTGTGGGGTGATGAAACTATGGCAGACATGCCCTCCTGTCTCGGGGGTAGGGAGCTACGGGATAAACACACGATAATGGGTTGACCACAAAATAATTCTATGTCGTGCGGCTAACCTCCCTGTGAAGGTTCGAACCCTTCCCCTACAGCTAACATTCGGAAAGCCCTTTAAGCACCTGCTTAAAGGGCCTTTTTATACCCGCAAAGAATAATTGGGCAAAGACTTAGTAACCATGGTATTTAAAAAATGGCATATGTAGCTATGAAGCATCTTTGGCAAAACTCACGTTGAATCTGGTTACGGTAGGTTTTTATTTAATGAAACTCTGTTTTACAAATCAAATTGCTTCGCAATTTCTTAACATTAGATAACTTTACAAGTCTACACAATTGCTTAATATTACTGTGCTTAATTTTTATTTACCGGTAGTATTATGGCTTACAAAGCGATTGAGATTGCCGCAGGGTTTATCAGAAAAGGAAAAGCTGATAAAAAAGCATTTAGCCAAATGAAGTTGCAGTGCATGGTATATTATGCGCATGGCTATTATATGGCACTTACTAAAGAACCTCTTATTACTGATACCATTGAGGCATGGGAGGTTGGCCCATGTGTACAAAGTGTATATGGTTTGTATAGGCTTATAGACAGGCTGCCTACTGATGAGTGGCCCGAAGACAACCTTGATATAGAGTTTGAGCCCAAAGTAATGCAGGCTATTGAAGCAGCCTGGGAGGCATCTTTCCGATTAACGTCTGACCAGTTTATCAAATGGGCTACTGCCAAAGGAACACCATGGGCAAAGGCTTATTCGCCTATCCAATGGACACTGAATATTGGCAATGAAAGCATTAAAGAATATTTTGAAAAAGAGGTGCTGAAACTGGCCTGATATATTAGTTACTCTACCTCAATTTGTATTTTCTTCATATTGAGCCAAAACGCACGCCCTACAATGCGTAAAACAGAGTAAACAGGTATAGCTACCATCATACCCACTACCCCGCCTAATGTGGCAGACACCAGTATCACAATAAATATTTCCAGCGGGTGGGCCTGCATACTTTTAGAAAAAATGTAATTTGAAAGAAACCAATTATCTATAAACTGCACTGTGCCATACACTGCCAACACCTTTACTACCATAGGAAGCAGCGCACTATAAACATCGAGGTACAGGTTGGTTGATACCGCTATAACAACCCCAATAGCTGCTGCTATAATAGGCCCTACATAAGGCACCACGTTTAAAAAACCAAACAAAAGGCCCATTAGTAAGGGATAATCAACTCCTACTATCCACATACCTAAAGATGCCAGCGTTGAGACTGATAAAAACTGAATAAGCAGGCCCGAAAAATAATTAATAAGCTGTTTTTTACTCTCGTTAAATATAAGGCGTGTTTCATTCTCGTACCTATTAGGAATAACCTTTACAATAGTTTCTACCAGCAGTTTTTCATCTTTTAAAAAGAAGAATGTTATAAACAGGATAGAGAATAACGCTGCTACAAAATCGCCAATAGAGTTAAATGCAGAGGTGGTTAGGTCTGTCAAAAATTTAGCATCAACAATGTTTTTAATCTTCTCACTTATAAACGTTGTGAGTGATTTTCCGTTGCCAATATTAATACTGTTATATAGGTTTTGTATTTGATTTATAGGCTGCTCAAAATTATTCATTAGCCTTTGTTGGTCAAGACTTGTGAGGGCATTAACCTCGCTAACCAGTACGGGAATAAATATGGCAAATATGCCTAAAAATATTATAAAAACAATAAGGAGGGTAATAATAGCGCTTGCCGATGACGAAAGAGATTTTTCCTTATATATCTTAAAATTATCTATTTGCCTGCACAGTGGGTTTGCTACTAATGATAGGACGCCTGAAATGAGGATATAAGAAATAATGGTGCTAAAATACCAGCATACAAATATTACAGAGGCGGCAATAAGCAGGAAAAACAATATTTTAGCTACTGTTATCTTCATTTAGTGTAGTATTACACGGCCCAATATACCTGATAATTCGGTTTTAATACTAATCAACGTCAGCTGTTTTTCTAACAACGCCATTAAACCAATCTGGTCTTCTTCTTTTTCGGCAATAATTAACTCCTCATTCACTTCGCGTATCATCTTTAGTATAAACTTCATTTTTAGAGAGTGCAAAGCCTTTTCTATACTCTCCTTTAGCACCACGTGCGATGTATCTTCTATTGCCACCTCTACTCTGTGTTTACTATACCAGCGGTCGCTAAGGGCGCTGCTATCCATTACCAAATCAGTAGCAATGGTTCGCACTTTTTCATCGGGGTGCGTAGTGGGGTGCGGTATATCAGGCTTAGGCTCCGGCTCTACAAAGCCGTTATCATCAACCAGGTTTTCGGGTGTTATAATGGGCAGGGGCAAATCTTCCTCGTCAAACTCAGGCTCGTGATGGTATTCTTCGGGTTTGCTTTGCAACGCCAGGTAGCCCATATAAATAGCTTGGTAAACAGGGTTTTGCATCAAAACCTCATCGCGCGAAAGTTCAAAAATTATAAAATCGCCGGCTAATACGGTGTGTACCTCTTCGTGGCGGCCATCTTCGGTTTTATGGGTAAAATACAGTTCACGGTCGGAGTGGCGCAATAGCAAACGGATAATATCACGCTCCTGCCATTCAGGGTCGCTAAAGTCTATGTTTAAAAATTCCTGCGTTTTGGCTTCGCTTTGGCCCTCGTAACCCCCGCTTTCATACTCTACAAATGCTTCTTTCAGCTGGTCGGCTTCGCGCTCTTTGCGCGTTTTATCGTTACGCAACTTATTAACCTCGCGCAGCAGGGTTTCTTCATCAATACCCGTAATGCGGCTGCACTCTTTTATATAAAACTGGCGCTGTATACCATCGGGGACAATAGAAATAGTTTGCGCAATATCTTTAACCAGTGCAGAGCGTTTTATCGGGTCGTTGCCAACCTCATCAATAAGCAAACTGGTTTTAAACGATACAAAGTCTTTGGCCTGCTTGCCTATGTAGTCTTTCAGCTCATCAATGCTAACTTTTTTAGCGTATGAGTCGGGATCGTCGCCATCAGGAAAAAGCACAACGCGCACGTTCATGCCTTCTTCCAAAATCATATCTATACCGCGGAACGAGGCTTTGATACCAGCAGGGTCGCCATCGTATAGTATGGTAATGTTTTTGGTATAGCGGCCAATCAGCTTTATCTGGTCGTGCGTTAAGGATGTGCCCGACGATGCCACTACGTTTTCTACGCCCGCCTGGTGCATAGATATTACGTCGGTATACCCTTCAACCAGGTAGCAAACATCAAACTGGGTAATGGCTTTTTTGGCAAAGAAAGCGCCATACAACACCCTGCTTTTGTTGTAAATCTCACTCTCGGGCGAGTTTACATACTTGGCCTGCGTTTTATCGGCTGAGTTTAATACCCTGCCACCAAAGCCCAGCACCCTGCCCGTAAGGCTATGTATGGGGAACATTACACGCCCCTTAAAGCGGTCGAATTTTTTAGCCCCATCATCTTTTACAATGCTAAGGCCCGTTTTTTCAAGGTATTCTAACTTATAGCCAGCTTTAACAGCACTATCAGTAAAGGCAGACCACTCGTTATGGCTATAGCCCAACTGGAATTTCTCAATAATATCATCCCTAAAGCCCCGCTCGCGGAAGTACGAAAGGCCAATGGCTTTGCCATCTTCCGTTTCCCACAGCTGCTCGGTAAAATACTTTTGGGCATAGGTGTTTACAACAAAAAGGCTTTCTTTCTCGTTTTGGTGTTCAATATCCTCAGCCGTAAGCTCCTTTTCTTCAATTTCAATATTATACTTTTTTGCCAGGTAGCGCAGCGCCTCGGGGTAGGTAGAGCTCTCGTGCTCCATGATAAAGTTTACCGAGTTGCCCGCCTTGCCGCAGCCAAAACACTTGTAAATACCTTTTGCAGGAGATACAGTAAACGATGGGGTACGCTCGTTATGAAAAGGGCAATTGCCCAGCATATTAACCCCACGGCGCTTAAGAGCCACAAAGTCGCCAACCACCTCTTCTATGCGGGCGGTTTCAATAATGCGGTCTACGGTATCCTTAGGTATCATAATAAGTAAACAAAGTTACACAATTGGCAACAAACGGGCTTAAACCCATGTTACTAACAAGGTAGTTTGAGTAAAAAAATAAAAGCGTGGTTATAAAACATAGGTTTTTATACCTTTGCCGCGTCAACCCTAAATAAATTATAATGGCAAATTCGCTTAGAGCAAACCGCGAGGAGAAATTCTTTAGTGATGTTATCAAGTATTTCGATAAAGCGGCTCAATTTCTAAACCACCCAAAAGGTATTTTAGAGCAGATTAAATACTGCAACGCAGTATACAGAATCAAATTCCCGGTAAAAATCGGCGATGATTTTCAGGTAATAGAGGCGTACCGTGCAGAGCACAGCCACCACAAGCTACCAACCAAAGGCGGTATCCGTTACAGCGAGCATGTTAGCCAGGACGAAGTTATGGCCCTTTCGGCGCTTATGACTTACAAATGTGCTATTGTGGATGTACCTTTTGGCGGTGCCAAAGGCGGTATCAAAATCAACCCGAAAGACTACACTGTAGACCAACTGGAGCGCATTACCCGCCGCTACACTACTGAGTTGATTAAAAAGAACTTTATTGGCCCGGGCATAGACGTTCCTGCACCTGACTACGGTAGCGGCGAACGCGAAATGAGCTGGATTGCTGATACGTACACTACGTTTTTCCCTAACGAGATTAACGGCCTTGGCTGTGTTACCGGAAAACCCGTAGGGCAAGGTGGCATACACGGCCGCCGCGAGGCTACCGGCCTTGGTGTTTACTATGGCCTACGCAGTGCCATGGAAAACACTGCCGACCTTAAACGCCTTAAAATGACCCACGGCATAGAGGGCAAACGCATTGTGATACAAGGCTTGGGCAACGTGGGTTACCATGCTGCCATGTTTTTACACAAAGCAGGAGCAAAAATTATTGCAATTGCTGAGTTTGAGGGCGCTATTTACGATGCTAAAGGCATAGACCCGACAGCATTGCTTGAGCACCGCAAAAACACAGGTTCTATTTTGAACTTTGGCAAAGCCAAGAACATTAAAAACAGCGCAGAAGCATTAGAGCTTGATTGCGATATATTGGTTCCTGCAGCGCTGGAAAACCAAATACACAAAGGCAATGCGGCAAACATTAAAGCTAAGGTTATTGCCGAGGCTGCCAATGGCCCTGTAACGCCCGAAGCTGAGATTATACTTAACAAGAAAAACGTATTAATCATTCCTGACATTTACATGAATGCAGGTGGTGTTACAGTTTCTTACTTCGAGTGGTTGAAAAACCTATCGCACGTACGTTTTAACCGTATGGAGAAAAAGTACGAGGAGACAATGAACAAGAACCTGCTTAGCCTTATTGAGGAAAGCACTGGTACCAAGCTTAGCAAAGCCCAACGCGATTACTTAGGTCGTGGTGCTAACGAGATTGACCTTGTTTACTCTGGATTAGACGAGACTATGACAGTGGCTTACAACGAGATTTACGAGATGTTTGCCTCTAACAAAAAAGTGCCTGATATGCGTACCGCAGCGTTTATGGTTGCCATAAACAAGGTAGCCGTATCGTACCAATCATTGGGTGTGTGGCCTTAGTAGGTTACCCCTCCCTAAATCCCTCCCCCAAGGTGGAGGGACTTTAATAATATTAAAAATCCCTACCGTATGGTGGGGATTTTTGTTTTATCTACCTGCACCTAAATGGCACGGCTAAACCAATAGCAGTAAGCCAGTTACTTATTTTTAAAGATGATAAATTGATTTATAAAATCATCCAGTTTATCTACAAATACATTGTGCGATGCGCCTTTTACAACAACAATATTTTCAGCACCTAATGTATTCTTTATCAAGTCAAGCTGCTTAGTATCAAACAACCCATCCTCATCGCCATACATGCCAAATAGTTTTACCCCTTTCTTTTTAAGGGTTGCCCAGTCTTTACTCATGCTAAGTGTGGTATATTTTTCGGTTGCATAAACCCCCTTCACTGGCGCATACTCTGATTGCCTGAGCAACGCCACCTTCTCCACATTATTATTTACGCTATTCCAAAACTTAGTGTACGTTATGGTGGGCGACTTTGTAGCATACAACCCGCACCACATAGCCTGCATAAAGCAACTGCTGCTATATTCCAGGGTGGTGCTATCCATTTGGGTTTCCATAATGTTAACGTAGCTAAAGCTGGCGCTATCGCCGCGGTCGCTATATATCTTTTGGCAACGGGTTATGATGTTGTCAAATGTCATTTGGTATGATAGAGGCGAACCTACCAGCACAACCCTTTCTACCAGCTTGGGCTTAGCCAGTGCAAACTTGGTAGCTAACGTTCCGCCCCAGCTATGGCCTATAATGGTAGCCTTTTTAATGCCATACTTTTTGTAAAGGCTTTCCGCATCCTTTATCTGCGCCTTAAAAGAATAATCGCCATTTGGGGCAAAGTTTTTAGAGCGCCCGCAGCCGCGCTGGTCGTACACAATAACGTAATAGCCTTTACCTGCAAGCTCTTCTGCTGTAGAGTATTCAAAATTACCCGCATTGTAGCCTGGGCCGCCGTGCATAAATATAACCGCCGGGTTGGCATGGTTACCATAGGCGGTGCTAAACAGGGTGGTTTGGGCTGATGCTGTAAGCGACAGTAGCGTAAGTAATAAGCACAGGTACTTTTTCATAAACTAAATATATACAAACCTATAAAAAGATAAAGGGACGTACAGTAATACCGTACATCCCTCCATCCATAAAAATCATGCTAAATTATTTACCCCTCCCTAAAGAGAAAGCGTCTTTGCCATCAAAAGAGCAAAGGTTTTCAATTTTAATAAAGTCGAGGCCGGTATTGCTAACACGGTCTAAAAGACCAACAATATCCTTGTGGTTAAGCGGGCTGTTACCTATGTAGCGCACCACATAGTGGTCGGTACAAAAGGTTTCTACATTACCGCCCGGCCATACCTCGGTACCGCGGTTGGTAATTACTTTAAAGCTTAAATCATCAGTATTAGCAGGCGTTAGCGCAGCAACCAGTTCGGCTGTTGTGCCTTTGTGTTGAAAGAACACATCAACACCCACAATTTCTTTTTTACCAAGGCTTTTGCGTACAACCGGTTTAAGGTTCATAGGCTCTTTAGCGGTAGCGTAGCTTATGGCTTTAAACTTGGTAGGCTTTTGGCCTACACGGGCAATAACGGCATCGGCAAACTCGCGTGTGCCTACTTTCTCGGTAGATAAGCCTTCTTTGTAAATATCGTACGTGTGTACCCCGTCTTCTAAGGTTTTCAACCAGGCGTTGTGTACGTTCTCAGCCGCATCGGTCTGGCCAATGTGTACAAGCATTTGCACAGCACCTAACAAAAGGCCCGATGGGTTAGCCATATTCTGACCGGCACGGCGTGGGGCCGAACCGTGGATAGCCTCAAACATTGCACAGTTAGGGCCAATGTTGGCCGAGCCCGCCAAACCTACAGAACCTGCAATTTGCGCGGCAATGTCAGATATAATGTCACCGTAAAGGTTTAGCGTAACAATTACGTCAAACGCCTCAGGGGTGTCGCTCATTTTAGCCGAGCCTATATCAATAATCCAGTGTTCGTTTTCTATTTCAGGGTATTCTTTGGCAATCTCATCAAACACCTGGTGGAACATACCATCCGTTTGTTTCATAATGTTGTCTTTAGAAAAGCACGTTACCTTTTTGCGGCCAAACTGTTTGGCATATTCAAAAGCATAACGAACGATTTTCTCACAACCCGGGCGAGAAATCAGCTTTAAACACTGCACCACCTCATCGGTTTGCTGGTGCTCAATACCGGCATAGGTATCTTCCTCATTTTCGCGGATGATAACCAAATCCATGTTAGGGTATTTGGTATCAACATACGGTGCGTAAGCAATACATGGGCGAATGTTAGCGTACAGGCTAAGCATTTTGCGTGTAGTTACGTTAAGGCTTTTGTAACCTCCACCCTGTGGGGTAGTAATAGGCGCTTTTAAAAACACCTTGGTACGGCGCAGACTGTCCCAGGCTTCGGGGGCAATACCGGCAGCGTTACCGCTAAGGTATACCTGCTCACCAATTTGTATTTCTTCAATTTCAAGTTGTGCACCCGCTGCTTCCATAATGCGCAGGGTGGCGTCCATAATTTCAGGACCAATACCGTCGCCTTTGGCAACAGTAATGGGAGTTTTAGTTGACATATCCAATTCTTTTAAAATGCGCGCAAATATAGCGGTTTTATTTTTCGTTTGTCACTTTTCATTTCTAATTGCCTTGTAAGGCCTATGGCTGTAAATAAAAGCGCACGTTTTGAACCTTCCTTTTTCAAATCCCCTACTTTTTAAGGTGGGGTGCCTGCCTAAGGCAGGCGGGGTGGTTACACTCCCCAAACCCCGCATGGCAGCGTCTACAAGCCCTGTAGCTGTGCATACTTCAAGGGCTATGCTGGGTATAGAGGTAGAAGATGGTATTGGCGATGCTAAAATGACAGCCAATAACTACATAAACCCTACAGGCGGCGGCAGCTATTTATACCCCAACCCCGCAAATGGCAACGTATGGTTAAATATAGAATCCGCTACTACCGATAAGTATGTGGTTGAGTTGTACGATTTACAAGGCCGCAAGCTCTACAGCGCAACACAATACGGCAACGGAGGCAGGCTACAGTTTGACCTGCCTGCAAATGTAAGTGGCATTATGTTGGCAACCATAACCCAAAACAATACGCTGCTTAGCAAAGAAAAACTGGTTATAATAAAATAATATAGTATATTTAAGGGTATTACCTTTGCGGGTAATACCCTTTTTATTAATGAAGAAATTCATATCCATATTTTTTATTCTATTGCCGTTTTTTCTTCCGGCTCAAAACCTTATACCCAACGGCGGGTTTGAACAATACGACACCTGCCCCGATAATACGGCCCAAATAGCAAGGGCATTGCCTTGGTTTAGCGCACAAGGCACGTGCGATTTTTTCAACACATGCAGCTCTTCTATTTATGTAACACCCCCTAATAATGCTTACGGTTTTCAATACCCTCATACAGGCAATGGCTTTACCGGCTTTAGCCCCATTTCATGTTACCAATTCACTAATATTCCAATATTATTTGGCAGAGAGTGTTTGTCAATAAAATTAATAGAACCTTTAATACTAAACAAAGAATATTGCCTTGACTTTTACCTCGCAATGGGTGGATATAGTGGAATAATTACTAAAAATATTGGTATTTACTTTTCTGACACATTGATAATAACAACACAGCATTTAAATAACTATTCTCCACAGATAGAATTTAACCAACAATTTTATGGTGATACCATTAATTGGTTAAAAATGAGTGCTGAGTACACTGCCCATGGTGGTGAAGAATATATATTAGTAGGTAATTTCAGAGATTCATTAACAGCCGAGTTGCAAGTGATTGATCAACTTAATACAAATGCCTATTACTTTTTTGATGATTTTTCATTAATAGAATGTGATAGTGTTATACCGCCTGCACCATTTTTAATACCCAATACTTTTACCCCAAATAACGATGGCGTAAACGATATTTTTAAAATTGAAAGTCTTGTCTCAAACAGCAGTTTAACTATATACAACCGCTGGGGCAGTGCCGTTTACAAATCTATCAACTACCAAAACAATTGGGATGGAGGCAATTGCAGCGATGGGGTGTATTACTACATACTTTATACTGCTGATAGCAAGCAGTATAAAGGTACTGTTACCATTCTTAGGTAGTGGCATACATATCAACAAAAACTAAACCCTTTACCCCCCTATCTGTTTTGGGTACATAACCCCTGGCTGTTGCTTAGCGCAAATGCCTACCTTTGTACCCTATATATGGCAGATAACCACACAGTAAAACCGTACGACAACCCTAACCTTACTAAAAAAGAGGAAGTAGCCCTTATGTTTGATACCATATCGGGCCGGTACGACTTTATGAACCGATTTTTATCCTTAGGCATTGATAAGCTTTGGCGCCGCAGGCTTATTAAAAAGCTGCGTGCCCAAAAACCCGAACGCGTGTTAGACATTGCCACCGGCACTGCCGACCTTGCCATTATGGCCAGCAAACACGCCAAACAGGTTATCGGGGCCGATATATCGGAAGGGATGATGGCCATGGGCCGCGAAAAAATTGCCAAAAAGGGCATCACCAACATTACCCTGCAATATGGCGATAGCGAAAACCTGCCCTTTGCCGATAATACCTTTGATGCCATTACCGTAGCCTTTGGCGTGCGCAACTATGAGAACCTGGAGAAGGGGCTTGCCGATATGCTCCGCGTTTTAAAGCCGGGCGGTATGGTTTATGTACTAGAATTTTCGCGCCCGCGCAGGTTTCCTGTTAAGCAGGCATACTTTTTTTACTTTAACAACGTTTTACCCCGGTGGGGCAAGGTGCTGTCTAAAGATACATCGGCATACAGCTACTTACCCGAGTCGGTAAAGGCCTTTCCTGACGGCGAAGACTTTACGGCTATACTTAAAAAATGTGGCTATACCGAAACAAAATTTGAGTTTTTGAGTAATGGCATTGCCGCATTGTATACCGCGGCAAAGAAATAAATACCTGATTGAAACGGATAACAGCCATAATTATATGCATTTTACTTGCGCTAGGTACAGCAAATGCCCAGCGACGGGAGATTATAAAGAACCTGCCTAAATACGACAGGCAGATTGTGCATTTTGGCTTTATACTGGGGATGAACACCATGAATTTTGTGGTAAAGCAAAACCCCAACATCAAATCGTACGACTCTGTATACGTTGTAGAAAGTAAGGGCGAGTCGGGCTTTACACTGGGCATTGTATCTAACCTCCACCTTGGCAACAACTTCGACCTCCGCTTTTTACCGGGCCTGTCGTTTGGTACCCGTAATATTGAGTATACCCTACGGACGAATTTTAATGGCATTGCTACCAGCACGCCTTTTATAAAAAAGGTAGAGTCTACCTGTTTAGAGTTTCCGCTGTTAATGAAGTTTAAATCTAACCGTTACGGTAACTTTAGGACGTATATCATCGGCGGTGGGCGCTACTCGTTAGACCTTGCATCGCAAGCCAAGGTAGCTGATGAGGGCAAGCAAACCATAAAGCTATACCGCAGCGATTATATGTGGGAACTGGGCTTTGGGTTTGATCTTTACCTGGAGTACTTTAAACTATCGCCCGAAATAAAGGTGGCTTATGGCTTCCGCGACTTGCTTAAGCGCGAAGACCACCTGTTTAGCCAAAGCGTAGATGCCTTACGGTCTAAGTGTATCTACTTCTCGTTAACGTTTGAATAGGCTTTAGCGCACCAACACCACTTTGCCGTAGTATTCTTTGCCTGTGTTCAGTATCAGCCTATAGGCAAATACAGAATTTGTAGCCATTTTTGATTTATAACTACCATTCCAAAATGTGGTAAAGGCTTTATCGGTATAAAACACCTCTTCGCCCCAGTTATCAAAAATATACAACTCGCCCTCCAGGCAGTTTTGGTCGGTAAATACCCTAAAGTAATCGTTTATGCCATCGCCATTGGGGGTAAAAGAGTTGGGCATGTATACCAGTTCCTTTTCTCCCGCAGCGGTAGTTATTACCTGGCGCAGGGTATCGGCACAGGCCGTGCCGGGGTTGCTAATAAGAAATACGTCATGCTGCCCGGCGCTCATAAAGCTTATTTGCGGGCTATAGGTGGTAGATGTATCCCCATTATCCCACACCCATAAATAATCGCCTGTAAGGGACCCTAAATTAGCTGTAGTGGTAAGTCCTGAACATTCATCAACAGCATAACTAAATGCCGGCTGAAACTGCGTTAGCGCATTGATGGTAACGGTGGCTGTATCGTCGCCACAGGCATTGGTACCTATAACGGTGTAAGTAACCGTATCAACAATAGAAGCTGTAACCACAGGCCCTGTAGTAGTATTTAACCCCGTAGCGGGAGACCATGTGTAGTTTGCCGCACCTGCCGCTGTTATGGTGGTAGCACTGCCCACGCAGCCATTGGGCGGTGCGGTAATGGTAAGGGTGGGCCCATCCTGGTTATATGTTACCACAAGGGTATCATAGCCGGTAAAGCAACCATCGCTAACAGTAAGTATATAAGTACCGGCTGTAGTAAAGGTTTTGGTAGCTCCGCTGGTATTATCATCCCAATTGTATGATATAATGCCCTGGGCGGTACCATCAATATTAACCGTACTGCCGCATTGTATAGTTAAGCTATCGGTTGGCAACTGGTAAATTAATGCCGGTGGATAAACAGGCCAATAGTAAAGTGCGCCAATCTCCTGGTCGCTAAGGGCACGGTCATAAAAACGTACCTCATCAACATATCCGCTTAAAAAATTCTCCCCAACACCCGCATTTCCACGCCCTATGCTACCACCCACAGAGTTACTGTAGGTAAGCCCGGTGCCCGTGCCTGAAAATGTACCCAATACCTCTTCGCAATCAATAAACAAACGCATACTGGCTGCTGAATATACAATAGCGGCCACATGGTGCCAACTTCCTAAAGGTACTGTAGGTATTGCGGCTTTAGTATTGCGGCTGGTTACCCCAACAGGTCCTCCGTCGCCCACATTAGATTGTAATGTGCCATTGGGTATGTTCAGTATTATACCGTAATAGTCTGTTCCCGGGGTTGTATAATCGTTACTGAATAAAAAATTGGCTATTCCCGGCTGGGCACTGATTAGGTTTACCCAACAGGAAATGGAGTACGGATAGCCTCGTTTCATCCCCGGGCCATTCACAAATGATATGTAATCGTTTATACCGTCAAACAAATAGGCGGAGTTTGCTGTGCCAAACCTATCATTAGCAAGCACAGGTCCATTTACTGTGGCCACATTGCCATTGCCGCTAACGTCGGTTGCGTTGCCTGTAAATGGGTAATACATTATAAGGCCGTTGGTTAGGTTTATCTGCGCTTGTATCATTACGGTAAAGCAAATAAACAATACAATCAGGCCCGGTTGTAGTTTCTTCATAAATCGAATAAGCTACTACAAATATATAAATTACTGATTAATATACAAATAGAAAGCCCCCCGACACTTATCGTCGGGGGGCTTTCAGCAATACTATATCAACAGCGGCTTACCACATTTTGGCCCTTTGGTCGGGGGCGCGGTACAGCTTATCGCCGGGCTTTATGCCAAAGGCATCATAAAACTCATTCATATTGGTAACCACACCGTTTACACGGAACTTGCCGGGCGAGTGTGGGTCGGTAAACAACTGCTCGCGCAGGGCTTGTGGGCGGGCATGGCCTCTCCATATTTGCGCCAGCGACAGGAAGAAGCGTTGGTCAGGCGTAAACCCGTCTATCTTATCCTTGTTTTTGTTGTTCATCCTAAAGGCTTCAAAAGCAATAGTACAGCCACCAAGGTCGGCAATGTTCTCGCCCAATGTAAGCTCACCGTTAATGTGTACACTGTCTAACGGGAAGTATGCATTGTATTGGTCTACAAACACTTTGGTAAGCGCTTTGTATTTAACGGCATCTTCCGGCGTCCACCAGTCGGTTAGGTTACCGTTGGCATCAAACTGACGGCCCTGGTCGTCAAAACCATGGGTAAGCTCGTGACCTATAACCATGCCTATACCACCGTAGTTAATGGCATCATCGGCAAACTCGTTAAAGAATGGGGGTTGCAAAATAGCCGCAGGGAATACAATCTCGTTAATGGTTGGGTTGTAGTATGCGTTAACTTCCTGAGGGCCCATTAGCCATTCGGTTTTGTCTACTGTTTTGCCCAGTTTGCTAAGGTTACGTTTTTGCTCGTTAGCAAAGCCTGCTTGTAGGTTAAACCACCAGTGGCCATCTGTCATAGCAAGGCTTTTGTAATCTAACCACTTATCAGGGTACCCAATTTTGGTGATGATTTTAGACAGTTTCTCTTGAGCCTTTTTCTTAGTCTCAGGACTCATCCACGCAAGGGCATCAATACGCTTAGCAAGGGCAGCACGCAGGTTTTTCACCAAATCGTCGGCGCGTTTTTTAGCGTTTTCCGAGAATTTAAGCTTAACATACTCCTGGCCAACAATATCGCGCAGAATATAGCCGGTATTGTCTACCACAAACTTCCAGCGTGGCTCCATCTTTTCGCGGCCATTCATAAACTTACCGTAAAAATCAAAACGGGCCTCAGCGTAGTTTTTGCTTAGGTATTTAGCATTGTCGTTTACAATGTGGAAGCGCAGGTAGGTTTTCCAATCAGCTGCCGGTATCGTTTTTAAGAACCCATCAAGCGCCGAGAAAAACTTAGGCTGGCCAACAACCACCTGTGGGTTATTATCGGGTATGCCCGATAGTTTAAAGAACAAAGCCCAGTCAAAGTTTTTGTTTTGCTTGTTCCAGTCGGCAGTAGCAATAGGGTTGTATACCGCGTAAGGGTCGCGTTGCTCTACAAGGGTCATTTGGGCGTTAGCCAGTTTCTCGTCTATACTGTAAACAGTTGCGGCGTTTTTAGCGGCATCGGCAGGAGTTTGGCCTTGCAGTTCAAATATTTTCTGAATGTACTCTTTGTATTTTTTGCGGGTTTCTTCAGACTTACCGTCTTTGCGGAAGTAGTAATCCCTATCTGGCAAACCAATACCGCCCTGGCCTAAGTATAGGGTGTAGGTGTCCGATTTTTTCAAATCCTGGTCTACATACATACCAAAAAAGCCCGAGTTGGTAAGCTTAGCCAACAGGCGTGCGTTAGCCTGTGGGTTGCCAAAGCTGTCAACAGCAGCCAACCAGCCTTTTAGGGGGTTTATACCCTCTTTTTCAATCAGGTTAGTATCCATTGCCGACCGGTAATAAGCACCCAACAGCTGAGTGTTGCTGCCCTTTTCGGCATCTTTATTTTTACCGGCATCTTCTAAAACGGTAAGCGTAGCCTTTTGGCTTTGCTCGTCCAGTTCGTAAAAAGCGCCCCATTTACTTTTGTCGCCCGGTATAGGGTTGGCTTTAATCCATTTAGAGTTTACAAACTCAAAAAAGTCATCGCCCGGTTTGTGGGTCGAGTCTAAAAGCGAAACATCAAACGGTTTTACCTTCTCGGTTTCGGCACCGGCCTTAGGCCCGCACGATGTAATTAATGCCCCTGTAGATAAAAAGCCGACAGCGGCTAACAGGTATACTGTTTTTTTCATGTGTAAAAATTTGTTGAACAAAAGTAACAAGGTTTCCTAAGTAATACTTGCGTTAGTATAATAAACCCGAAAATAATTACAAGCGAGTAATTCTTTACATCCCGCCCGTGTTTTTCACCACCACTAGGGCTACAAAAAAGCAAACTGCCATAATTAAGCCCGCAGCCAGGTACGGGAAGGTGTAATCAATATCGTACAACGTACCGGCTATTACCGGCCCTATACCCCTTGACAGCGACCCAAACGATTGGTTAGCCCCCATTATTTGTCCCAGCTTAGTAGGGTCGGCGTTTTTAGATATGAGTGAGTTTATGGCAGGCCCTATCATTCCGTTAGTTACCGCTATCAACGCAAAGTATACAAACTGCAACCAAAAAGGTCCAAAGGGTATAAGCACTAAGCCCAGCCCCATACCAATACTGCCTATAATAAGCATTTTAGCTTCGCCCAGGCGCTTGCTGAAAAAGCCTATTAAAAAGCCCTGCACAATAGCCATTAAAAAGCCAACGTAGGCAAACATATAAGAACCTTCGGCAGCGGTTAGCGAATAGCGTGCTTTAAACAGCAACGTAACGGTACTCTGCATCATAGAGAAGGCGATGATGACAATAAAAAACAGCAAAAAGAATTTATTCACCTTGGGGTTTGTGCCTGCCTCTATCAAACCCCGCAGTATATTCGTAAAATTAAACTTATTTTGGGTGTTCCTTTCTTTTATCGACTCGGGCAAATAAACCCATGCCAGCACAAAGTTTATAAGGCATAGCAAGGCTGTTAAATAGCCTATATATTCAAACGATAAATGCTCGTAAATATAGCCCCCAACAGGTGGGCCAAACACAAAACCCAAGCCAAATGCTGCGCCAATAAGCCCCATGGCCTTGGCCCTCCCCTCGGGCGGGGTAACGTCTGATATATAAGCATTGGCCACCGATATATTGGCCGAGCCTATACCGGCTATCATCCGGGCAATAAAAAGTAATAATAGCGATGAGGAAAACGAAAACAACAAGTGCCCAACCATGGCTATTACAATAGTAATAAGCAGTACAGGGCGGCGGCCTACCCTATCGCTAAGGGTGCCCAGTACAGGGGCAAACACAAAGTTCATAAAAGAGTACACCCCGAAAATAAGGCCATAAACCCACCCATCGGCATGCAGCACGTCTTTAGCATAAGGCCCCAATATGGGTATTATTATACCAAAGCCTAATAAATCAATAAATATGGTAAAAAAGAGTACAAACAGAGGCGACGACCGTTTCATATACTAACCAACGGTGGCGCGTTTTAGTTTGTTTTAACGCCTTGCGAAAGGTGTTTAATAAAGGCATCGTCAAACTTCAAAAACTCGAGCATACGGTTGCTGCCGTTGTTCAACATTTCGAAGCGCTGAAACTGTTGCTTAATTTTTTGCTCTACATCTTTAGCAGACGAGCTCATTTGCAGCGACAGTATCTTGTTGAATATACCAGCATTTTCGTAGCCAATTTCGTCTTCACTCTCACGCACCTTACGGGCCACACTGCGCATTAAGCTGTTTGCAGGGTCGTACTTGTTAATCATAGAATAGAACAAGGCCAGCAGCAGCTTAATTTCAATCTCGGCGTGTGGGTAGTTTTTAAAGCTTACATCGTTTACCAAACGGCTTAGCAAGCCTACCGCTTCCTGGTATTTTTTAGCGTAAAACGAAGATACCGACAAGTACTTCATGTAATTGATGTAGTTGGGTATGTCGTGCTTCTCGGGCTCGTAATTATCCTGCAGGGCAGCATTCTCTTCATACAGGCTTTTCTCCATGTCGTTCATAATATAACGCTCCATTTTTGATACAAGGAAACGCGATGTATAAGCGCAATGGTTAAACAACAGGAATGATTGTAAATTTTCATTTACCACATCAAAATACTTAGCCTCTTTTTTGTAAAGCTTAAGCTGGTGGTAATATTCAAACGCAAGGAAATTGTATGCCAGGTTAAGGTGCTGGTAGTTGGTATCTTTAGGGTAAGCCAAAAATATTTTCTCCATTTTGGCCAGCAAATCTTCTACCGGCTCATCATCTTTAACCGCCGCGGCATTGGGCACAAACAGCGCGAATGAAATATCAATAATGCATTTATATACCTGTAAGTGGTGGCTCTCGTACAAGCGGGCGGTGTGGCCTACCTGCTCTTTTATCATAGCCAGCAGCTCTATTGTTTCTTTGTTTTTTGATGCGTGGTACTCGCTAAGGGCTTTGCTAAAGTTGGCCAGTAAATCCTCGGCCTTATCAAGCGCTAAGGTATAGGCTACGTGGCGGTTATAGGCCTGGGTATACTCGTAGTATTTTGGCGAGTGCAACGACAGTTTTTTAAGCGCGTTGTAAACCGATGATAGCTCGTAAGGCATATCATAGTCTTTTAGCTCGGCCTCCAGCTTTAACAAAATGGCTATGGCAGTATCGCGGTGGGTATTGTAAACAAGGTTGGGTATGTTGGCTACCTTGCGTAAAAGGTCTATAACAGGGCTGTCCAGGTTGTTAGAAAGAAACTCCTGGATTTTATCAAACAGGCGCGATTTTAGGGTGTAATAAGCATTGGTATTTACATCCAGCAGCGTCTGTATCTCCTCATCACTCAACTTGTTATCGCGGTAGTGCGAAAAAAGTGTGAGGTATTTTTCAGCTTTGCTTTCTCTAAATTGCTGGATAAGGTCTGATGCCTCCTTTTCCTTAAGCTGCTGAATAATACTCTTTAATTTAATCATGTCTCCCTGATTTTAAACCGCAATATAACAAATATATACCTAAAGATTCACCCCGTTTTATAAGGTTAATAACATACCGTTTTTAATTATTTTAACTCTCCGTTAACGTATTTCTCCGTCTTAACAGTCTTGCCATTTTCGTCGGTTTCCTTCCACATACCATTCTTCTTTCCCATTACGTAAACACCCGTTTGCTTAATTTTTCCACTCTCAAAATATTCAGTAGATGGGCCATCCAATTCGTTGTTTTTATAGTTTTCTTCAAGGCTAAGTGTGCCGCTGCTGTAGTAGGTTTTTTGCACACCCTCTAAGACGCCGTTTTTGTAATTATACTCAATAGATAATTTACCATCGGCATAAAACCATTTGGTTAGCCCATCGCGGTTGCCGTTTACCCAATTGCCCTCTTCCTGGGGCTTTCCATCGGTATAATACGTTCTTTTAAACCCGTTTAACATGCCGCCTTTGTATGTTGCTGTTATGTTTATGCGTCCCAGGTTGCTGTAGTATTTGCATTCGCCCTCCA
>CAMBQF010000017.1 GCA_945869825.1 Chitinophaga pinensis
GGAAAGGGGAGCAAATTGCAACCTCTGAACTGACAGAGGTGTATAAGCAATACAACCACCGTGATATGCGCATAAAGCAACTCGAAGTGATGATTGATACGCTGGAGTTTAGCCACCAGTTGGCCCATAGTGCTTTGGGTAAGGTATTGCTTGGCCCGGCACGGTTAGCGGCCCGCTTATTTAGAGTAATGGTGTTGTTTGAGTTTTTAGAAGAAGGCTACCTGGCCACCCGAAAAGTTACTGTCGACGATTTTAACGAATTCCTCCACAAAGTGGAAGAAAAAGAATGGGAGTACCTGTATGTCAACTTGGGTAAATAACATAATAAATAAAAGTTCCCCCTTTATAAAGGGGGTATCCCGCCAAAGGCGGGATGGGGGATTCTTTTATCCCCTCTTCAGAGGGGTGTCAATCCGCCTTTGGAGGATTGACGGGGTGTGTAAAATGGGAAAAACGGCATTTCTCATTTTCAGTTTTTCTTTTTTCATCATTGGTTGCAAAACAACCAAATTGCCCAAAACCACCGAAAACTCCCGCCCGGTAAAATCATCAGCCTATAAAAAATATACGGCTAAACTGGGTTTCGAGGTTGATAAATCATGCAACCTGAAACTGCTGGATGAGGTTATAGACTGGTGGGGCACACCCTACAAATATGGCGGCGAAAGCAAGTCTGGTGCCGACTGTTCAGGCTTTGTACAAATGGTGTTTTTAAAGGTGTACGATAAAAAGCTGCCCCGCACTACCAAGCAGCAATACGAGTTTTGCAGCAAGGTGAATAAAAACCGTTTAAAAGAGGGGGATTTGGTATTTTTCGAAACAGGCGGCAAAGGCATATCACACGTGGGCATCTTTCTAAAAGACGGCCGCTTTGCCCATGCATCATCAACCAAAGGGGTTATTGTTAATGGGCTGGAAGAAGCCTACTACGACAAAGCCTACCGCGGTGGCGGCAGGGTGGAGTAATTACCTTGCTATCAACCAACCCGACGGATTAAGCTTGGTTTTATTTTTCCAAACCTCTAAGTGTAGTTCCGCGCCTTCATCACCCTCGCCCACAGTGCCAATAGCCTGCTTGGCTTTAACCTTGCTGCCTTTAGAAACAGATACACTGCCCAGGTTAGAGTAAACACTAAGGTACTCGCCATGGCGTATAATAACTGCCTGGCCCGCACCGGGAATACTTACCACCCCCGATACCTCGCCATCAAAAATAGCGCGTGCGGTAGCGCCTTTGTCGGTAGATATATCTATGCCGTTGTTGTTGGTTGTAATGCCTTTTAGCACAGGGTGTGGGTGTGCACCAAAGCCCGAGCTTATAAAGCCCTTCTCAACAGGCCAGGGTAAGCGGCCTTTATTATTCTCAAACCCGGTCGATGTTATCTTGGCTTCGGGTGTTAGTGTTATTACATTCTCTTTAACAGGCTCAGCTTTTTTTGCAGTGGTGCTGCCTTTCTTCTCCGGTGCTTTTGCCGTTTTGGCAGCCTTAACTTTTGATGCCTTTATATCGTTCTCAATGATGGTATTAATAGCCGATGATAGCTTGGCTGCCTCGGCCTTTTTCTTAGCCAGTTGGGTCTTTAGTGTAGCCTCGGTTTTTTGCAGGTTTTTTACAATTTTTTCCTGTGCCTGCTTGTCGTTGGTCAGTACCTTCTTTTCTTTCTCGTTAGCCCCAAGTACGCTAACCTTGTTTTTTAGGTCGGTATCTATTTGGGTGTTTACGACCACCAATTGCTTTTGTACAATCTCAATTTTACGTGCCTGCGCTTTGCGGTAGCGGGCATACAGTGTTAAATATTTAGACCGGTTATGGGCCTTAGCAAAATCTTCGCCTGCCAGTAAATAGGCCATGGTACTGGTGTTATGGCGGTATTTGTAGGTAAAGTTTACCACTCGGGCAAATTCCTTTTTAAGGCTTGTAAGCGATGTAGATAACGAGTCGTAACTCTGCTGGTTCGCCTCAATGCGGTTGTCCAGCTGCGTAACTTCATCTTTAAGTGTATTGATTAAATTTTGGCGCTTCCCAATCTGGTTATTCAGTATAGCCAGTTCTTTCAGGCTGTTGTTTTTGCTGGTTTTGGTTTCTTTAAGCAGCTTGCTGGTGTAGTTAATATCATCCTGCAATTTCTTCTTTTTACTCTCCAGGTCCTTTTTGTTGGGTTGTGCTATACACGCGGTAGATAGTAGCAGAAACACTACCAGCAACAGGGCATTAGTTGTTGCCGCCTTGTTCGTCAACAGGTTTAAAGTTATCGGGTATGGTAAACGGTAAATTAACAATCTTATTAAGGGTTACCTTGTTGTATACGAGTTTTATTTTGGCGGGTTTCTCTGCCTTAATGTCTATATCAACATCTTTGGCTATTGGCTGCCCGTCAACCGTAATAAAATTACTGTAATTAACCTCTAGTTTGCGGTTGGCCTTAAAGTCTTTAATAAACAACTTATTCACCATAAAATTGGCGGGGTCTATCCAGTTGGCATGTACCAGTAGCCATGGGTTTTCTTCCTCGGCAACAGCCTTTTTAAGTTTGCGCTTTGGCAGGGTGCTTATCAGGTAATGTTTATCGTCTACAGATGTAAGGTAGTTCTTCTCTACATAAAACAAATACGTTTTGCCCAGCAGTATTGACTGTACCATTTTAAAGTCGGCATCCAGTTGCAGCATCTGGTTTACAACCTTATAATCGCCTTTAAAATAGGTGTTTTTAATGCGGTTTATAAACTTAACACTATCGGTAGTTATTAGTATGCGTATAGCCTCAATACCCAGAGCGGGCGATATTGAAATCCAAATGGCACTATCGCAAACTACGCGTAGGTTGCAGGTAAAGGATGCATTGTCTTTATCAAAATCGGCATCAACCTCAACCTTAGCGGTAAGTGTTTTAAATGTAAGTTCTTTTTGGCGTATTACCTTTAGCAGCGAGTCGGCGGGTTTATCTTCCACCAGGTCTTTGTTCACTGCTGCTATAGCGGTAGTATCAATTACCGGAGGGGTGATAACCTGATTTTGGCTGGTTTTACAAGAAAGTGCCAACACCATTATCAATGCAAAAAGTAGTAATGCGATATTTTTCAAACGAGTATTCTTTTTAATTGAAGCCTATTGTTTGGTAGAATATTTATTCAATTAGCTTTTTCTCGGTTATTTTCCTGTCAATTAGGTCGGTAGCGCCTTTTTTCTCCTTGGCTTTCTTCCAATATTCAAGTGCTTTGGCCGTATCGCCCAGTTTATACATTACATCGCCATAGTGTTCCAATACCGTGCCATCTTCATCGCCGCCATGGCTTAGGGCTTTCTCAATCCATGTTTTGGCATTGGTATAGTCGCCCATTATATAAAATATCCAGCCGTAGGTATCTTCGTATGTGCCGTTGTTGGGTTCTATAGTATTTGCCAGTTTCGCCATATCGCGGGCTTTATCAAGCTTCACCTTGCGCACACTTAGGTAGTAGCTGTAGTTATTCAGCACGTAGGTGTTTTGCGGCTCTATATCCAGCGCTTTGTTATAGTAGGCCTCAGACTTATCATAGTTTTTTACAAAGTTGTAGGCATCGCCAAGTAAGGCGTTAAATTGCAGTTCAAGCTGCGGGTTGTTGTAAACAAGGCCACTGCCATCGCTCAACACATCAATAGCGTCCTGGTATTTTTTAAGGCGCAGGGCCGATGAGCCTTTGTAGTAATACAAATCGGGCTGGGTAGGGAACAGTTCCAACGCTTTACCTGCATATTCATAAACAGCATCGTGGTTGCCCAATTCAGATTCTGACATAATCAACTGGCTCCAAACAAGGTATTTAGAGTTGTCAAAATCAAGCACCTTTTTAAAATTATCGCGTGCCTCAATGTATTTCTTATCGCGGAACAAAAAGTCGCCATACATAGAGTATGCCTTTGGCTCTTGTGGGTGCGCGTCTATCATCAGCTTGCACAACTCATAAGCCTGTGTTTTCATGCCTGGGCTGTTTTCGCTTAGATTAAAATAACTAAGCAAAACCTGTATTTTAGTATCTATGTCAATATCGGGGCTCGCAAAGGCAAGCTTAAGCTCATCGAACGATTTGTCTTTTTCACCATTTTCACGGTAGTATTGCGATAGTGAGTAATGCACAGGCCCGTTTGCAGGGTCTACAGCCAACGCCTTTTGGTATACATCAAAAGCCTTGTCATTCATGCGGTTGGCAAGGTACATATCGGCCAGTATTATGTAGTTACTGGCATCGGCTGGGTTTAGGTTGATAAGCTTCTGAATCTCATTTGCGGCTTTATCAATATTGCCCAAGTGCAGGTACAGACGCATTTTCTCCTGCGATATGTCGGGCGATAGGCCCATCATATTCTCAATCTTATCCAGCGTTTTAATGGCATCTTCGGGGCGGTTGGCTTTTAAATAACCGTCGGCCAGTTCAAAGGTGTATTCTAATGAGTTTGGGTTGTCTTTTACTATCAACTCGTACACTTTAACGGCTTCGTCAAACTTGCCTTTACCTTGCAATGCCTGGGCATACAGCAGTTTGTACCATACATTTTTTTTATCTAATGATATGGCTGCACGGCCCAGTAGTATTGCGTTGTCGTAGTCCTTTCCTTCAAATGCAATGCGTGCCAGCTCGTAATAAGCAGCGGCATTGTAAGGGTTTATCTGAATGCATTGGTTGTAAAGCCTGGCAGCCTCATCGTAGTTGCCAAGCATAGCCTCTTTGGTAGCATTGTAAAACAAAAAGTCAGAGTCGAGGCGCTGCTTTTCGGTTAGTTTGTCTTTGCTATTATCTTTGGGGTCTCCGCCTGCTATAACAGGGTTTTTTGTTTTACAGCCGGTAAACACCGCGCCTGTAACAAGCAGGGCCAACAGGGTATGTGTTAGTGTTGTATATATGCGGGTGTTTGCTTTCAATATTTCTAATTATTTTGGGCTTATAACGCTGTAATCGCCAAGGCTTAGTTCAAGTTCGCCGCCGTTTACCTGCACAAAGTTGCCCAGCATAGAGTTGCTAAGTTTGGTGTTTTGCAACACTGCATTTGTTTGGATAATGGATGCACTGATTTCAGAATTGCTGATTTTAGTGTTATTTCCTATTGATACGTGTGGCCCTATTTTAGAGTTATGTATTTCTACATTTTCGCCAATAAAACAGGGTTGTATAATCTCACTATTAACAAGTTTTAACGAGGTTGGTTCAGAATAATTGTCTTTGTGCAATTCTAACCAACGGGTGTTGGTGTGCACCGTAGCATCTTTATTACCACAGTCAAGCCATTCAATAACCTCACCGGGGTATATTTTCAGGCCTTTATTTTTCATATTCTCCAGGCCATTGGTAATCTGGTATTCCCCTTTGTCCTTAATCTCATTATCCAACAGGTATTGCAGTTCGTTTTTAAGGTTTTCGCCGTCTTTAAAGTAGTAAATACCAATAATGGCAAGGTCGCTTACAAACTCTTTCGGCTTTTCTACAAAGTCGCTAATAGTGCCATCTTCAGCAATTTTAACTACCCCAAAAGCAGAAGGGTCGTCAATTTTCTGTACCCATATAACGGCATCCTTGGCTTCGTCCATTTCAAAATCGGCTTTAAACAGCGTATCGGCAAAGGCTACAATAACCTTGCCCGATAATGATTCTTTAGCACAAAGTACCGCATGGGCGGTGCCTAAGGCTTCGTGCTGGTGGTATATACTGCCTTTAGCACCAAGGCTTTCGGCCACTTTTACCAGGTTGTCTTCGGCCTCTTTACCAAAATCGCCAATAATAAAGGCAATCTCTTCAATCTTCTCGGTACATACTTTAGCCAACTCTTCGCACAATAGCTGTACAATAGGTTTTCCGGCTATAGGTAACAGGGGTTTAGGGGTGGTTAGCGTGTGTGGGCGCATACGTTTGCCCATTCCTGCCATTGGTACAATAATCTTCATACTCTCTCTAAATTCGTTCTAATAATTTAATGCTTTCCGCTATGTCCAAAGCCGCCTTCGCCACGTTCGGTCAAACCCAGTTCTTCGGTTTGGTTCCAAACAATATGTTCGTGGCGGGCTACAACAAGTTGGGCAATGCGTTCGCCGTCGTTTATCGTAAAGGGTTCATTACTCAGGTTAACTAAAATCACTTTAATCTCGCCACGGTAGTCGGCGTCAATAGTGCCGGGGCTGTTTAGCACGGTAAGGCCATGCTTGGCAGCCAGCCCACTGCGAGGGCGCACTTGTGCCTCGTAGCTTTCGGGCAATTCTATAAACAAACCGGTTGCCACCATGGCACGTTCCAGCGGCCCAAGGGTTACCGGGGTGTCAATGTTGGCGCGCAAATCAAGTCCTGCCGATAATGCCGTAGCATACTCAGGTAGTGCGTGTTTCGACTTATTTATAACGTTTATCTTCAAACCGTGGCTTTTTTTAAAGCGGTCGCTAAATTAATGCTTTTTTCGGCTTCTCCATCAGGTAGGCAATTGCTACATAAATAAGCAGTAGAACCGTATGGGCAACATATTGCAAAAAGCCTGTAAATTCAAGCCTTAGCGATAGCAAGTATAGCCCTACTGCCATTGATAGGTAGAATAATATCCGGGCATTATCGTACGGAACGGGGAACCGCTTGTGGCCCATCCAGTAGCAAACAATTGTCATACTACCATAGCAAATAAAGGTAGCAATAGCAGAGCCTAAATAGCCCATGGTAGGTATCAGTAGCCAGTTAAACAGCAAAGTAACAATGGCGCCAAATATGGCTATGCCCGCACCGGCAGTGGTTTTATCAGTAAGCTTAAACCAAAACGAGTAGTTGAAAAACATGCCTAAAAACAGGTTGCCCAGCAGCAGCCAGGGCACTATTACCAGGCCGGGGTAGTATTTGGGGTTACCAATCAGAATATCTTTCACCAAATCAAGGTAAAGCATCACCCCTAAAAATATGAGCCCGCCTGCCAGTACAAAGTACTTCATCACATCGGCATATACCTGGTGCGAGTTTTTATCCCGGGCCTGGTTAAAAAAGAAAGGCTCGGCCGCAAAGCGGAACATCTGTACAAACAGGGTCATAAAAATTGAAATCTTGTAGCACATGCCATATATACCCACCAGGTATTGCTGGCTGTTTGCGGGCAACAGGTACTTAAGCAAAATACGGTCGAACACCTCATTGACCATGCCTGCAAAGCCCATGATGAGTATAGGCCAAGAGTAGATGAGCATGCGCCGCCACAGGGCTTTATCAAAGTTAAAATGTACCCTGCGCAACTGCGGTAGCAGCAGTACCAGCGTAAAGCCCGACGAAATAAGGTTGGCTATAAAAACATACCCAACGCCTATGCTGCCATCGTAAAACGGTATGCTTATTCCTTGGGTTGCCAGCCAGGGTAGCAACAACAAAAACACCAGGTTTAGCAACACATAAATGGTAATATTGGTTAGCCTGATGCATACAAAGCGCTTGGCCCTGTTCTCGTTACGTAGCCTTGCCAGTGGAATAGCCGTTAGGGCATCAAACACTACAATAAAGCTAAACCACACCACATACTCTACATGCAGTGGGTATTTTAAAAGCCCTGCAATTGGGCTGGCAAAAATTAAAAACAGCGCCAGAAATACGGTTGACGATATTAGGTGCGATATGTAAGCGGTATTGTAAACGTTCTCTTTGCTTTCTTCGGTACGTACAAAGCGGAAGTAAGCTGTTTCTAACCCATAGGTTAGCAGCACTCCTAAAAAGGCTACATACGAGTATAAATCGGCAATGGGGGCGTATTGTTCGGGGGTGAAAATACGGGCATGCAACGGCACCAGCGAGTAATTCAACAACCGGCCCAGTATGGTGCTAAAGCCATACGTTGCTGTTTGTTTTGCCAGTTTTTTTATTGCGCTCATATAGTTTTGCCCCTCCCTATCCCTCCCTAAGGGGAGGGGATTAGTTATTAAATTTTTTATTCCTCACCCACCGGGGGAGGTTAGGAGGGGGCTATTATTTGCCTGTAAATTCAGCTTTGCGTTTTTCAACAAAGGCGGTAGTTCCTTCAACAAAGTCGGCAGTTTCTACCAGTTTGCCAAATTCGTTCACTTCGGTATCAAAGCCATTGGTAGCATTATCAAAATACGCGTTTACGCTGGCAATGGTTGCGCCAATAGCCAATGGGGCTTTGGTAAATATTTTTTCCAGTATCTCTTTGGCCCTCCCAACAAGGTCGGCCTGCTCAGCAATGTGGTTTACCAGCCCAAAGTTATGCGCCTGTTCGGCATTAATCATATCTGATGTTAGCAACAATTCCATTGCCCTGCCTTTGCCAATAAGCTGTATAAGGCGTTGGGTACCGCCGTAGCCCGGAATCAGGCCCAGGTTAACCTCGGGCTGGCCAAATTTGGCATTTGGCGATGCTACCCGCAGATGGCAGGCCATAGCAAGTTCGCAACCGCCACCCAATGCAAAACCGTTTACGGCAGCAATTACAGGTTTTGGGCAACGCTCTATTAAAAAGAAAATATCATGTCCGTTTTGGGCAAGGCTACGGCCTGTTTCAGCATTAAGGCCGCTAAACTCAGCAATATCAGCCCCGGCAACAAAGGCCTTTTCTCCGGCACCGGTAATAATAACGCCCTTAACAGCGGCATCGGTATACACTCCGGTTATTACTTCTTTCAGTTCTTTTAGGGTGGCCTGGTTTAACGCGTTAAGCTTTGCAGGGCGGTTTATGGTAATTACCAGTACCCCGTTTTGGTTTTCTGCTAAAATATTTTCGTACATGGATTTATAGAGTTTAGGCAAAAATAATACAATAAGAACTTAGCTGCCGGGCTATTTATTTTTATTGCTGACAGTTTTATTAAATATATTTTTTAGCCCCTCCACCTTGGGGGAGGGGTTGGGGAGGGGTGAATGGTTTACAATATTATCTTTACCTACCCGTCTTACCTGTTACTATGGCATTTAAAGTATTTGGAACACAGCCCACAGGGCAACGTTTAGAAAGGATTACAAAGAGTGAAAACTATAAATACGGCAGCTTTCAAAACCTGGCCGAAACCCTGATGGATTTTTCCCCTGGCGTAGCTTTTGACACTATGAAGCAACGCATGAATAACATTGATAAGGCCCCTAAAAAGCCTATCCCTACCATAAAAACCGATTTGCAGGCCTTAAACACCGATACGCCCAGCGTGGTATGGTTTGGGCACTCATCATACATAGTAAAAGTCAATGGGCTAACCATTTTGGTTGACCCTGTTTTTGGCAACTACGCATCGCCCATACCGGGTGTGGTAGGCAGCTATGCGCATACCCATAAATATGGCTTGGCCGATATGCCTGAATTGATAGACGTACTGCTTATTACCCACGACCATTACGACCACCTTGATTATGGCACCGTGTCAAAGCTAAAAGGTAAGGTTAAAAATGTAGTAACCGGATTGGGCGTTGGCGCCCATTTTGAGTATTGGGGCTTCAACCCCGCCATAATCCACGAGCTTGACTGGTGGGAAAGCATACAGCTTGATAATGGGCTTACATTTACCGCCGCCCCGGGCCGTCACTTTTCGGGCCGCTCGCTAAAGCGCAACCAAAGCTTATGGTCGGGTTTTGCCTTAGATACCAGCACTCATAAACTATACCTTGGTGGCGACTCTGGCTACGGCAGCCACTTTGCAAAAATTGGCGAGCGTTTTGGTGGGTTTGATTTGGCAATACTGGAGTGTGGGCAATACAACATAAACTGGCACGCCATCCATATGATGCCCGAAGAAACCGTGCAGGCATCGTTAGACCTTAAGTCGAAGGTATTGCTACCCGTGCATTGGGGCAAGTTTACATTGTCGGTGCACCCGTGGTACGAGTCGGTTACCCGTGCCCTTGAGGCAGCGCCTAAGCTAAATGCCACCGTTGTAACACCGCAAATTGGCGAGCCGCTAACGCTTGGTAACCCGCATACAAACAAAATTTGGTGGCAGTATTAGCACTTTAGTGGCGGCAAGAACGTTGTTTTATAGTACCTTGCGGCGTTTTTGGCGTATGCAGTTAATCATAGACATAGGTAATTCTAAAATCAAAATAGCGGTTTTCAACAAGCAAGACCTTGTTGAGTTTAACTCGTTCCCTAAGCTTACCTATAAAAAATTTGAAGACCTGTTTACCAAATACCCTGCGCTTAGCTCGTGCCTTATTTGCTCTGTTAGCGATGATATTGATGCACTAAAGGCCTTATTAGAACAGCACCTTAAAATTACCGTTTTCAACTACAAAACCAAAATACCCGTAACCAACTTATACGGTACACCCAAAACCCTGGGGTACGACAGGCTGGCTGGTGCCATTGGCGCCAACAACCTGTACAAAGGCAAAAATGTTCTTGTAATAGACTCTGGCACCTGTGTTACCTACAACTTTGTAAGTGCCAAAGATGAATACCTGGGTGGTAGCATTAGCCCCGGTTTAGATATGCGCTTTAACGCCCTGAACCACTTTACGGCTAAGCTTCCGTTGGTTGAATTTGAAGAAATTGACCAACTAACCGGCGACGACACAAAATATTCTATCCTAACCGGCGTTATCAACGGCATGGCATACGAAATGGATGGGTTTATAAACGCCTATACCACTAAATACAAGCAATTGCAGGTGGTTCTTACCGGTGGCAATGCCAACCGGTTTGAAAAAGCCTTAAAAAATAGCATCTTTGTGCACCCTAATATTGTGCTTTGGGGCTTAAAAACTATACTAGATTATAATAATGAAGAATAAACTGGCGCGCCTACTTATACTAACTACATTAGCAATATGGGCACCGGGCATATATAATAGCCTATATGCGCAGCCAACTGTCAATACATCGTCTCCATACTCACGTTTTGGTATTGGTGAGCTACAATACAACAGCGACCCGCGTTTTATGGCTATGGGTGGCGTAGCCCTGGGTTTAAACGACTCTACCTACATCAACTTTGAAAACCCTGCGGCCTATACATCAGTTGGAAAATACACGTTGTTTAATGTAGGAGCCCGTGCATCGTTTACCCGCCTTAATACCACTACCAAGCAAGCCGATGCTAACAGTATCAACTTCTCCCACTTGTTCATATCAGTGCCGGTTATTTACCGCAAATGGGCTATGAACTTTGGTGTTATTCCTTTCAGTAACGAGGGGTACAACTTTACCCAAACACAACCCCTGCCACCCTATAACGATATTAAGCTAAACTACCAGGGTAGTGGTGGCCTAACAGCCGCTACCTGGGGCAACGGCGTAACTCTTTACCGCGGCCTTAAAAACCGCTCTAAAACCGTAAATCCTGATACTATTAGCAATATCGCCATGCGCCGCATTATGCGTGATACTATGCCCGAGGTTAGCCGCCTGAGCATTGGCGTAAACGTTACTTACCTTTTTGGCAACCTAAACAGCCAAAGCAATGCCATATTTCCTGATACCACTATAGCATACAACACCCGTCAGGTTCGTTCTGTAAGGGTTGATGGCCTTTCTACCCAATTTGGCCTGCAATACAGCAAACGCTTTAAACGTGATAGGGTGCTTACCCTGGGTGCTACGTATACTCTTGGGTTAGACCAAAGCGCTAAAGAGAGTCTCTTTCTTGCATCTTATGTAAACACTGGCGAGAGCGACTTTTACCTTGATACTCTCATAGACCAGCAAAACCGCAAGGGTAAAATAAAGCTGCCAACATCGCTTGGTGCCGGCTTTACCCTAAGGCAGGGCAACACCTGGATGATAGGTGCCGACTTTAAAACTACCGATTGGGCAGGTTACCGCTATTTTGGCAAGGCCGATGATAAGCTCGGCAATAGCTACCAGGCATCGGTAGGGGCGCAGTTTACACCCGACTATACACCTAAGAAACTATCGCTGCGCCGCACGGCATATCGCATTGGCGCACGCTATGGCCGCTCATATCTTAACCTGAACAACACGCCGATAAATGAGTGGGGTGTTAGTGCAGGCATTGGTTTGCTGCTAAACCCATCGGGCTATTATCAGCGCATTTTTAAGGCACCATTCTCTTCAATGAATATAGCTGCTGAATATGGCCAACGCGGTACTACTACCAACAACCTTATCCGCGAAGATTTTGTGCGTGTGAGCCTATCATTCACCTTTAGTGATAAGTGGTTCAACAAGTATAAGTTCGACTAAGACAATTAGCTGCACTTTCTGCTATTTTGGGCTTTCCGGCTTCTCCGTCGGGCTATCCGCTGTAGCCCTTTGGGGCTGCCGCTCCTATCCCTAACGCAACTGCGGCAATATAGCATAGCGTAATAGCGTCCCCAACATTAAGCGCATGAAAATCCGGACATTGCACATACTTTGAGCTATGGAATCGTAATTAATTTGCGCTTAAGACAGATAAATTAGCGCACCAACGCCACTTTGCCGCGGTACAAAATTTCGTCTTCGGCGGCGGTAATGCGCAGGCCTACTACATATACATAGGTATCAATAGGCACCAGGTTGCCGTTGGCATCTTTTCCGTCCCAGCCGTTGGCTAAGCTGTTGGTGGTAAATATGCGCTGGCCCCAGCGGTTGTATATACTCATAGAGTATTCTTCAAAGCCCTGGCCTTTGCCGTTGTAGCTTTCGTTCACACCGTCGCTATTAGGGGTAAAGCTGTTAGGTATATAAAAATAGAAGTCAGGCTTAACAACCAGGCTATACTGTATCGTATCGGGGCAGCCAGCAGCATTTAGCACTGCAAGGGTTACTATAAACGCGCCAGATGATGCGTAGGTGTGTGTAGGCTCAAAGTCGGTAGAGGTTGTTCCATCGCCAAAATCCCACCAAATGCCGTTTTCATAGCCTACAGAATTATTGCTGAACGTAACCGAGTTATTGCTTACAAACAGGTAATCAAAGTTAGCATCAACAGGCACTACGGTAACACTTACCGCATCGGTAACACTCTGGTTGCAGGCATCGGTAACAGTAACGGTATATACGCTGCTTACCATGGGTGACACCTGTATGGTATTGCTTTGTTCGCCGGTGTTCCAAAGTACACTAACAGTACCGTTGCCACCTTGTACGTTTGCTACCAGTGTAGCGCTGGAGTTTTGGCAGATAGTGGTATCGTTACTGGCGGTCATGGTAAGCAGCGCGGGTGGCTCCACCGCCACTTCCACATCATCAGTCGCCTGGTTGCCGCACAAGTCGGTAACGGTAACGGTGTAAATAGTAGTATTGGCAGGTAATACCGATATGTTCTGCGTTAAATCGGCGGTTGGGGCCCAGCTGTACGTATAGCCAGGTACACCATTGGCTGGCGTAGCCGTAAGGGTAATATTACCTCCACCGGTACACGCAGTAGATTGGTCTGCCCCTGCGTTAACCGTAATTGGCACCACATCGTTAAAATAGATAGTAACACTGGTAACGCTGGAGTTATTACAAACTGTATTAGTTACCGTAAGCACAATTGTTTCCTGGCCTTCAATCAAACCATCGGCAACAGGATTTAGGGTAATGTAGGCAGTATCTTGCCCCGCAGGTATGGTTACCTGCCCGCTAAGGTTATTGCAGTCTACACCATTAGTTGCAGTGCCTCCAATGGTATAGTTGTAGGTTTGCGCCTGTGTATTGTTGCCGCTGCGCACAATTTTAATAGTAGCATCGCCACAGCCTTCGTACATTACTGTATCGTTGGTGCTGTAGCTAACATCTGGAATAACCAGTACGCTTCCACTACTTGAAAATGAACCTGCCTCTAAAAACACCGCAGAATCCCATACACCGTCAGATGCATCGGCAATAGCCAGTTTTATATGGTAGGTTTGGCCACAGGTAACAGCTGCAACAGCCGTCATAACCGTGGTAAACCCGTCATACTCTACTGTAGTACCAAACTCATTGTCAACGTAGTATTGGTTATTGTCTATGTTGTTTACGTTGCCTATTGTAATAGGGGTTGTTGTACCTGGTATAAGTGCAATGTTTGAGTTATTGTAACCACCAGGCCCTGTTAAAAAGAAGGCAAAAACATCGTTTATAGAGCCCACAAACTCAGGGTATTCTTCAGAGCCAAACACATAGCGGAACTTAACGGTATCTGATGTTGGAACAAAGTCAAATTCCAGCACCGCAGCATCATTACTATAAATACCTGGGCTTGATACTTGAATAATAGCATCAAGCAAAGCGTCTCCATCGGCATTTGGGGTTAGGTTAAAGTTACTGGGTACACCAACATCGTTCCCGGCGCTACTTGTGCTGTTAGGCCCATAAGCTACAGCTGCGTAGCCGGTGGTAAGCATTACACCGCTAGTAAGGCCAAGGTTACCTACAGCGGTGAATTTTGATATACTGTTAGGGAACCCCGTATAGGTTACATTGCTTACAGTAATGCCGCCACCCAAAAGCACGTTTTGCACCAGCTGGGTAGGTGTCATTGTAGAATCTATCTGCAACTGGGCATGCACTTTATTGCCGCCTAAAGTCAACAGAATCAATAAAGAAGATAGGATTTTTAAAGCGTAATTGTTTATCTTCATAAGCAATGACTGGTTTATAGGTTTCCCCAGCCTGACACAAAAATAAAGAAATATTCTTGAAAAATGCAAAATTATCTTACACCATTAAACAAGTTCAAATGGGTAATACGGAGAAATTAAATTAATTATTACCTGATTAAAGCCACTATCCCCCTGTAAACCATTTGTTTATCCTCTTGCGGGGTTATTTTAATGGTTATCACATAAGTGTACACATCTATGGGGGCAACCTTGTTTTGTTTGTCTTTTCCATCCCAGTCTTCGGTTAACGATTTTGTGCTGAAAACCTCTTCACCCCAGCGGTTAAATATCCGCATCTCATATACGTCAAACCCCTGCCCTTTGCCGTTAAAGGTTTCGTTTAAGCCATCCTGGTTTGGGGTAAATGCGTTGGGCACATAAAAATAAAAATCAGGCCTTACAAGTAGGCTTTGCTGTATAGTGTCTAGGCAGCCAGCGGCATTTTCTACCACAAGCGTTACTATGTAAGTACCAGGGCTGGTGTACACGTGGGTAGGAGAGAAGGTGTTAGATATCGCCGTACTGTCGCCAAAATCCCACCAAACGCCACTATCATATCCGGTTGAATTATTGGTAAAAGCTACGCTATTGTTACTGGTAAAAAAGTAGTCAAACAGTGCGTCGTTAGGCAAAACGGTAACAGTAACCGCCTCGGTGGCCGTTTGGTTGCAAACATCGGTAGCGGTAACGGTGTAGGTAGTGTTTACCAACGGTGCCACCTGTATGCTGTTGCTTTGGTCGCCTGTATTCCATTGCAGGGTAACCGCGCCTATGCCACCCTGATAGTTAGCGGTAAGCAATGCTATTTGGTTTTGGCAAATGGTTGTATCGTTAGATGCGGTTATAAACAGCGGCTGCGGCACATCTACCGTCACTTGCACCGTATCGCTCGCCTGATTGTTGCAGGCATCGGTGGCAGTAACAATATAGGTGGTGCTGTTTACAGGCTGCACAGCTATACTTTGCGTTAAATCGCCCGTAGGCACCCAACTGTAAGTGTAAGGGCCTATGCCTCCATTGGGAGTCGCCGTAAGTTGTATGGGGTTTCCGCTGTTGCATGCGGTCGACTGGTCGTTACCCGCGTTAACAGTCAATGGCAATGGGTCTACAAGGTAAATTGTGGCAGTAACCGTGGTAGTAACATTACAAACGGTATTGGTTACTGATATTATCACAGTTTCAGTTCCCTCTACCTGCCCGTCGGCTGTTGGGTTTAAGGTGATGAAAGCGGTGTCTTGCCCTGCGGGAATGGTTACCTGTCCGCTTAGGTTGGCATAGTCAACACCGTTGGTTGCGCTGCCGCTCATGGTGTAGTTTACCGTCATTGGGCCGGTTAAATCGCCGCTACGGATAAAGCCTATCGCTGCCGAACCGCAACCCTCATACATCGTGGTATCGTTAGTGGTGCTATAGGCAACATCGGTAGATATTTGAATTGAGCCCGAACTGCTAAACGAGCCGGCCTCTAAAAACACGCCCGAGTCCAGTATCGGGTCGCCCGCATCGGCAATAGCCAGTTTTATGTGGTATGTCTCGCCGCAAATAACGGCAGCCTTTGCGGTTAGCACACGCGTAAACCCATCGTACTGAATTGTGCCGGTGGGTATAAAACCATCGCCATTGTCTACGTAATATTGCGGGTAGCTAAGGTCGTTCACATTGTCAATAGATACGGGTGTTGATGTGCCCGGCACCAGGGCAATATTAGTGGGCGCCATAGGCGTTGTTACCCCGCTCATTATAAAAGCAAACACATCGTTATAGCCTAATCCAACAAACTCAAGATATTCCTCAGAGCCAAACACATAGCGGAACTTTACACTGTCTGATGTGGGTACAAAGTCAAACTCAAGCACAGCTGCATCAAAAGTGCCAGCGCTAGATATATTATCTAAATCGGCATCGCCCGCACCACCGCAGCCGCCCACAGGCAAGGTGTTGCCGCTGTTGTTATTAGGCCCTATACCTACTGAGCATTCGCCGGTAGACATTGCTATGCCCGATGCTAACCCCAGGTTGGTACCGTTGGCTGTAAAAGCAGCTATTTGCAATGGAGTGCCTGTAAAGGTGATGTTGGATGCTGTTACGCCAGGGCCAAGTAATATATTCTGAACTAATTGTTGCGGGGTTTGACCGTTGGTTATTACCAGCTGGGCCATACCAATTTTAGGCTCTGCGGCAAACGCAAGGAGTAGTATTAAAATATGAATTTTCTGTAGGTAGATTTTTTTCATCTTTATCCCTCATAACAACTATCGTACCATCGAAATTAATTTTTACAAATTTAAAAAGCAAGCTTTTACTTCTTTTATTAGGCCTATATTTGCACGTTTATGGTAAAAAAGAGCGTAATAGTTTCAGTAACAAACGATTTAGCTACCGATGCGCGTGTAGAAAAAGTTTGCCTGCTTCTTACCTCATTAAACTACAATGTTTTATTAGTGGGTCGTAAACTGCCCAACAGCCTGCCAATTGTAGGTAAGCCATACGCTGTAAAACGCTTTAAATTACTGTTTAATAAAGGGCCGTTATTCTATGCAGAATATAATTTGCGCCTGTTTTTCTTCTTGCTATTTAAGCCAAACGCTGTATTAGTAGCTAATGATTTAGATACTTTGCTGCCTAATACCATTATCTCACGTTGGAAAAACGCCCCCCTGGTATACGATAGCCACGAGTATTACACCGGCGTGCCCGAGTTAGAGGGTCGCCCTGCCGTGCAAAAAATTTGGAAGCGGATAGAGCGCTATTGCATACCTAAGCTTAAACATTGCATTACCGTTAACCATTCTATAGCTAAGCTTTATTATGATGAATATGGGGTTAAGTTTGATGTGGTCCGCAATGTGCCGGAGGTTACCCCTATTCAGCATAAAACCCTGGCCCAATTAGGTTTGCCTGCCGATAAAAAGATAATCATCCTGCAAGGTGCGGGCATTAATATAAACCGTGGTGCCGAAGAGCTGCTGCAAAGCATGCAATACCTAAATGGGTATCTACTGCTGATTATTGGCGGAGGCGATGTCTTCAATCAGCTAAAAGCCATGCGGGTTGATTTAGGGTTGGAAGACAAGGTGCTTATTTTAGATAAAATGCCCCGGGCCGATATGCTAAGCTACACTGTGGCTGTGCATTTGGGCGCTACGCTCGATAAGCCTTTAAGCACAAATTACCTGCTTAGCCTGCCCAACAAAATATTTGATTATATCATGGCGGGTATACCTGTGCTGTCTAGCAATTTGGTAGAGCTGAAAAATATCATTGAAAAGTACGATGTTGGTGTTGTAACATCATCACACAATCCGCAGGATATTGCCGCGGCCATAGAAAAAGTACTGGGCAATGAAGAAATGTATAACCGCCTTAAAGCCAACACGCCCAAAGCCTTAGCCGACCTTAACTGGGAAAAAGAAAAGAAAGTTTTGGTAGATATTTACACACAATTAGTAGATTAGCATCCGTATTCTAACAGATTCGGGAGAGATGAAGGGCAAGCACCTGCATATAGTATCGTTTGATGTACCGTATCCGCCAAGCTATGGCGGGGTTATCGATGTGTACTACAAAGTGCTGGCCTTGCACCAAATGGGCATTAAGGTTACCCTGCATTGTTTTGAGTATAAAGGCCGCCCGGCAGCGCCCGAGTTAGAAAAAATTTGCCAAAAGGTTTACTACTACCCACGCAAGGTTAGCAAGGGCTACCTATTCAGCCCCAAGCCCTACATAGTGGTTACCCGTACGTCTGAAGAGTTGGTTACTAACTTGCTGAAAGACGAATCGCCTATATTGTTTGAAGGGCTGCATTGTACTTTTTACCTGGACGATAAACGCCTTAAAAAGCGGTTTAAAATTGTGCGCACGCATAACATAGAGCACGATTATTACGAGAACCTGGCACGGGTAGAGAAGAACCTGTTTAAGCGCTACTACTTTTTAAGCGAGTCGGCCAAACTGCGCGATTTTGAAAAGGTGCTAAAGCACGCCGACCTTATAGCGGCTATATCGCCCAACGATGCGGCCAACCTGGCCAAGCGCTACAAGCATGTACATAACGTAACGGCTTTCCACCCCAACAATAGCTTAACAGCAGAGCAGGGTAAAGGCAACTTTGCATTATACCATGGTAGTTTAGATGTGTCGGAGAATAATGAGGCTGCTTTGTATCTGGTAGAAAAGGTATTCAATACCTCTAAAGTGCCCTTGGTTATTGCGGGCAACAAGCCCAGCAAGCAGTTGCGCGAGGCTGTGGCCACCCACACCAATGTTAAACTGGCATCAGACGTTACTACCGAAGAAATACATGATTTAATACGCACTGCCCACATCAATGTATTGCCTACATTCCAGGCAACGGGTATTAAGCTGAAACTGCTGGCGGCATTGTTCAATGGCCGTTTTTGTGTGGCCAATACCCCAATGGTAGAAAATACCGGGTTGGAACAACTATGTACCGTAGCCGACAACGCTGCCGATATGCGCAAAGCCATAGAGCAGTTAATGAAGAAAGACTACAACGGCGTAGATACTGCCATGCGCGAACAAAAACTCCTCCACGATTTTTCTAACCTGGAGAACGCCAAAAAGCTGGTAGGGTTGATTAGGTGGGAGTAATAAATGAATCCTCAAAAAAAAATATATGGAATTCCTACAAAGCCCATTTGTCCAAACAATAGCAGCATTAATACTATATTTTCTTATAAAGGGTTTTTATTTAAAATACTGGGAAACTAAGGGCTCTAATCAAGCTACTAAAGAAGATATAGGTGAGATTACAAAAATTGCAGAAAATATAAAGAGTGAACTTTCCTTATTAAATCAACATAAGTTTAGTTATAAAACGGCAGAAAGAGAAGCGCTTTTTGATTATAATAAAAAGTATTATGCTTGGTTTTATTATATGGTTAGATTTAGTTTTAGTTCTTATAGCGAAGAAAATTATTTTGAATTAGACAAGATAAATGAAGAGTTGACTAAGCGTCAATTTGAATGCGATATTGCAGAAGGCCATGCTACGCTATTTTGCCATGACGGCGAGTTTAACCGTATTAAAAAAGAGATTTCAGTTGCAATAATTAATTTTGAAAATGTATTTAGCCAATCAAAATTGAAAATAAGATATCAATATAGAATTTTTAGTATAAAAAAAGAACATAGAGAATCGTATAATATTATAGATGAGCATAATAAAATGGCAGAAGAAGTTAAAGCTATAATGAAAGAATACAGAGAGGGTTACTTGCCTTATTTTAAGCAATTTGTAAATTCAAACAGAGAAATGATTGCCTATATTAATAAGAAAATAAAATCCGCAGAATAATTATAGTAATAATGATTGGGAGATTAGAAAATGGATAAATAAATCTACTCCACAACCAGCTTCCCATTCCAAACATTATTAAAATCGTTTAATACCCTTACGTGGTATAAGCCACCGGCTAAGTTGCTTGTTGGCATTTGCACAGTACCTGCGTTGCCTTGCAATGCTGCTGAATAAACTACCCTGCCTAAAGCATCTATTACCTGCACCACACCTTTGCTTTGCATGGTATAGTTAAGCATGGCAAAATCTTTTGCCGGGTTGGGGTATAGGGTAAACTTTGGAATTGTTTCTTCATTGTTGGCTGACATTAACAAAGTATTCGCACTAATAAAAACCGCAGCATCTGCAATTCCATCCCCAGCATCGGCTATTGCAAATCTTATATTATATACAGAATCAGTAAATAATATTGCTTTTGCTTTTAAAACTGTGGTAAACCCATCAAATTGTATAGTGCCTGTTGAGGTGAACCCATCTCCATTATTGATAAAGTAGTTAGCGTTATTTATGTTATTAATTGTTCTTACAGAAATGGGCAGGTTGGTGTCGGGCACTAGTGCTATATTAGTTAACTCTTGGTAACCCGGCCCACTAATTAATATTGCAAAAATATCATTTACATGGTCTACGTATTCTACATATTCTTCCGAGGCAAATACAAAGCTAAATTCTATTGAATCACCTGTTGCAGTAAAATCAAATTTAAGCACAGCCGCGTCAAATGTATTTTGCCCACAAATAGCGGTTAAAATTGAATCTCCGGATGTATTAAATCCCCCAATAGGTTGTGTAGCGTCACCATCATTGTTAGGGCCTTTTGCTATTTGGCAATCTCCTGTTGATATAATAACCCCGGACGATAAACCTAAATTTGTATTGGTTGAAGTGAAATATCCTATTCCTCGGGTGTCTCCGGCAAATGATACGTTAATTGGTACTATACTATTAGAAAATGAGAGTGTCTGTGCAATGTTTTCTAAAGGAATATTTTGTTGTATTTGTAATTGCCCATACAACAACTGTGGTATAGCAGTAATACCAAATACTAGATATAATAGAAGCTTAGGCATATTAGTTTTTTTTGTGTGAACGGAGCAAAGCGACTTTTAGTATATTTCCCATTTTACTATCACATTCCAAAAGCACTGTTACATGTTAATCTTGCTAACCAAAGCCTACAACACCGCCTCGATAATATTAAACCACAGACACGTAGTAATAAAGGATAGTACAATACTCACCCCGATAATCAGGTTGGCAAGCCGTGGGTTTATGCCGTAAACATCGGCCAGCACACCTACAGATAAAAGCACAGGCATCGATGCTTCAAATACAGCAATCTTAGAAATCATCCCGCTATAGCCTAGCGCTAATACAACGCTCAGTATTAGTATTGGCGCTAATACTAGCTTATAGGTAAGCACGGCCGCAATGGGTTTCAGCTGTTCGCGCCAGCCGGTAAACGAAAGTTGGAGCCCGATAGAAAACAGCGCCAGCGGGGCAATGGTAGTAGCCAGTATGTTAAAAAAAGGCGACAGTGGGGTTACATCTATAAACCGTGGGATGGTTAATGCGGCCACACACCCTACAAATGGAGGGAACAGAAATATCTTTTTTGCAACCTGGGCTAAGGGGATAGACCCTTTTCCGCTGGCACGCAGGGCAATAATTATCCCCCCAACCGAAAAGAGCATAAACGTAACCTGGTCGCAGATAATGGCGATACTCAGCACCTTTTCGCCATAGTAAGCCATAATAAGCGGAAAGCCCACAAACGATGTATTGCTAAGACCGGAAGTTAGCTGTAGCACCCCATAATTCGCATCGGTAGGTTTTAGTTTGATGGATATGATACGCGCAAAAATTAATGCGCCCACAAAAATAATAATAGGGGAGAAGGCGGGGATAAGCAGTTCGCTCGTCCAGTTTATATAAGGCAGGTATTTAAACGATACGGCAGGCAATGCCAGATTTATAATCCACGCGTTGATGCCCTTATGCGCATCTGCCGGCACCAGCTTGCGGTAGCGGAACAATACCCCCGCCAGTATACAAAACCCAATCAGTACAAAGTTCGCCATTAAAAACTCATAGTAATAGTTTAGCCTCTCTCCTTGAGAGAGGGGTTGGGGTGAGGTCTAATCCAGCAACTTAGAGTCCAGCACCAAACCGTTGTCTACCTTAAGAGTGCGGGCGGTAAAGCGTTTAAATAATGAATAGTCGTGCGTAGCCATTATTACCGTTTTGCCACTGTTTTTAATCTCAATAAACAGCTTTACTATTTCTTCTGATGTTTCAGGGTCAAGGTTACCCGTTGGCTCATCGGCCAAAATAATATCGGGGTTATTTAGCAAGGCGCGGGCTACGGCTACACGCTGCTGCTCCCCGCCCGACAGTTCATGCGGCATTTTATGGCCTTTGCTCCCTAAATGGATTTTTTCTAAAACTTCTACTATTCTAAAGTCAATATCCTGCTTGTTTTTCCAACCCGTGGCACGTAGTACAAACTCCAGGTTAGCATTCACCGACCGGTCAGACAGTAATTGAAAATCCTGAAAAACAATGCCCAGCTTACGGCGCAAAAACGGAACCTCTTTGCGTTTTAGCCCTTCTATCTGGTAGCCTGCCACCATGGCGTTGCCGCTATGGGGTGCAATCTCGCCATACAAAACCTTTAGCAGGCTGCTTTTGCCGCTGCCTGTTTTGCCAATAAGGTATAAAAACTCACCCCGCTCAATGGTAATGTTAATGTCTTTCAAAACCACATTAGGCCCTTGGGCAACACTCAGGTTTTTCAGTTCAATTACGTTTTGCATACCTTAAAGGTCTATCTTTTCTATTTTGCCAAAGGGCAGGCCTGCGGCAATTTCCATAATCTTTTCCAACTTATCACCAAGCCCAATGCGCTCAAGCGATTTGTCGGGCCTGTCCAGCCTGAAATATGCTTTTAACGTAAAGTCGTCTCCCCGCAACTGTATATAGTCGGGTATTTTGGCGGTGCCCTTTATTTTTAAAATATACATCAGCGCAAAATTAGCTAATTGCATTTAATAGTGTGGTAATATTTAAACAGTTATCTTTATACTATAAAATAATCCAAACAAAAGCCCTCGTTACACGTTAAATATTGCAGTATGAAAGTTAAGAAAATTAATATTGTAAGCTTTGCCCCTAAAGGGCATAACAGCTTTTTAGACACCGTGGCTGAACGTGCAAAGGCATATTTCGAAACACATAATATTTCGCCCTATGCCAATGCGGGCATGTGGGTAAAAACCATTATAATGCTTACCCTTTATTTTGCCCCTATAGTGCTTATTATAACAGGGGTAGCATCGGTTAGTGGCTGGCTGTTTTTTGGCCTTTGGTTTATTATGGCTATCGGGTTAATAGGTATCGGCACATCAGTAATGCACGATGCAAACCACGGCACCTATTCTCCCAACAAAAAAGTAAATAGGTTTATTGGGTACGTATTGGAGGCTGTTGGTGGTTTTTCTATCAATTGGAAAATACAACACAACGTGTTGCATCATACCTATACCAATATTGATGGGCTGGATGAAGATATTGAAAGTGTGGTTTTTCTGCGCCTCTCGCCACGCCAGCCGTTGTATTGGTTCCACCGCTACCAGTTCCTATACATCTGGTTCTTCTATTCAATTATGACTCTTTATTGGATGACCGCAAAAGACTTTGTACAGGTTTTCCGTTATAAGCGCAAAGACCTGCTTATAAAGCAACGCACCACCCTTAAAAAGGCCGTTTTTAGCCTTACTTTGTACAAAATTTTCTACTACGGGTACATTATTGTGTTGCCTATCCTTTTCTCGGGTATGCCATGGTATTATGTAATATTTGGCTTTATGCTGATGCATTTTGTTACCGGTTTGTTCCTTTCGTGCGTATTTCAACCCGCACACGTCATGGAAACATCGGGCTATGCAGCTCCGGTGGTTAAAGAGGATAGTAAACACAAAATGGAAGACACCTGGGCGATACATGAAATGGAGAATACCGCCAATTTTGCCCCTAAAAACCGCTTGCTGTCATGGTTTATTGGTGGCTTAAACTTTCAGATAGAGCACCATTTGTTTACCCGTGTATGCCATGTGCATTATCGTAAACTAGCGCCTATAGTGCAGCAAACCGCCCGCGAGTTTAATGTGCCCTACCATGTGCAGCCAACATTTCGCCGCGCTCTCTGGGAACATGCCAAAATGCTGAGGAAGCTGGGTAAGCAACAATCGTTGTAAATAGAATAATTATAATATATAACCTTTGTTTCAGTGCATTTTAATGCACTGGTAAAAAAATTGTATATTCTGATCTTTGCCAAAAAACTGTCCCCTAACCCCCATACACTACACCCTTTTTTTATACCTTTGCTATCCTAAAACAATACACCCTATATATCTAATGGAAAGCAATACAGCAACGTTGGCCACCGAGTTGGGCAACTACGAGAGCCAGCTTAATGGTTGGATTGGACAGGAAAAATCGGCCGTGCAGGTTATTAGCAACGTTAGCCACTTGTGGTTAGACAAATCGGTAGAATTGGTTGTGTTCCGCAACCAGTTGGTAAACCGAAGTGTAAGCGAGGTTTTAAACCTTATGGACTATGCCCGTAATTTTGTTGGTAAACCCATCACTATCAATGATGTATTAACCCTTTCGGGCGAGTTGTTGAAAATAGATATTGCCCCTTCTCGCCTTGATATTGGCCGCCTGGCTGCCGAGTGGGTTACAGAAGGAACTGCTTTTGCTTCGGCTGCCGAGTTTTTAGGCGCTAAGCTTGCTGGTTTTGTAGGCAATACATCGGCCACGCTTACCCCAAAAGATGTAGTTTTGTATGGTTTTGGTCGTATTGGCCGTTTAGCCGCCCGCGAACTTATTACGCAGGCCGGCAAAGGCGAGCAATTGCGTTTACGCGCCATTGTTACCCGTTCGCTATCTAAAGATGATATTGAAAAGCGTGCCGACCTTTTACGTAACGATTCTATCCATGGGCCATTCCCCGGCACCATTACAGCCGATGTTGAAAATAGCGCCCTGATAATTAACGGGCATACCGTTAAATTAATTGCTGCAAAAACCCCCGATAGTGTTGATTACGAAGCGCACGGTATTACCAACGCTTTAGTAATTGATAACACAGGCGTTTACCGCGACCGCGAAGGCCTTGGTCTTCACCTTAAGTCTAAAGGCATCAGCCAGGTGCTTTTAACGGCTCCGGGCAAAGGCGATGTTCCTAACATCGTTCACGGTGTAAACCACCTAAACCATCCTGCAGATAGCGACCAGATTTTCTCTGCCGCATCGTGTACCACCAACGCCATCATTCCTATCCTTAAAGTGGTAGAAGAAAGCGTAGGTATTGACAATGGCCACTTAGAAACCATCCACTCATACACCAACGACCAAAACCTGCTTGATAACTACCACGCAAAATACCGCCGTGGCCGTTCTGCAGCGTTGAACATGGTAATTACTGAGACGGGTGCTGATAGCGCTATTAAAAAGGTTCTTCCGGTGCTTTCGGGCAAGCTTACCGCTAACTCGGTACGCGTACCAACCCCCGATGTATCGTTGGTTATCCTTAGCCTTAACCTAAGGGATAAAACCAGCAAAGACGAACTTAACGCTATATTGAAAAAAGCCGCTTTAGAAGGCGATTTAGTTGAGCAAATACAATATTCAATTTCAAACGAATTGGTGTCAAGCGACCTTATTGGCAACCCTTGCGCTTCTATTGTAGACAGCCCTGCCACCATTGTTTCAGCCGACGGTAAACGTGCCGTGTTATACATTTGGTATGATAACGAATATGGCTACACCCGCCAGGTAATGCGCCTAAGCAAATACCTAAGCAAGGTAGTGCGCATGACATACTATTAGTAGTTAGCTATTTTTAATTGAAAAGCCCCCGCAGCAATGTCGGGGCTTTTTTTGTGACCTATGTTAATCTTTGTAATTAGAAGAATTGCATACATTTAGCAAAAACAAATTCAATATGGCAGCATACACAGAACCAATGTTAAAAGAGGGCTCTTTAAAGGGCAAAACCATAATAGTAACCGGTGGCGGTACCGGCCTTGGCAAAAGCATGACCAAGTATTTTTTAGAGCTTGGCGCCAACGTTACCATTGCCAGCCGTAAACTGGATGTGATAGAAGCTACAGCCGAAGAGCTGCGTAAAGAAACAGGTGGTAACATTCTTGGCCTTGCATGCGATGTACGCAAGTACGATGAGGTAGAGGCCATGATTGCCAAAACAAAAGAAACGTTTGGATATGTTGATGTACTGGTAAACAACGCGGCGGGCAACTTTATCAGTCCTACCGAAAGGCTTAGCCACAAGGGTTTTGATGTGGTGGTAGATATTGTACTTAAAGGAAGTTATAACTGCACCCTTGCCTTAGGCAAAATGTGGATAGCCGATAAAAAGCCGGGCAATGTATTAAGTATTGTTACTACTTATGCGTGGACAGGTTCGGGCTATGTTGTTCCATCGGCTGTTGCTAAGGCCGGTGTGTTAGGTTTAACACGCTCATTGGCGGCAGAGTGGGGGCGTAAAGGCATCCGCTTAAATGCTATTGCCCCGGGGCCATTCCCTACGCAGGGTGCATGGCAACGTTTGTTCCCTGAGGATTTGGCTAACGAGATTGACCCGCTAAAACGCATACCGCTGGGCCGCTTTGGCGAGCACCAGGAACTGGCCAACCTGGCCGCTTACTTAGTATCTGACTATTCAGCTTATATGAATGGTGAGGTGGTTACTATTGATGGCGGCGAGTGGATACACGGCGCAGGTGAGTTTACCAACCTGGGTGCTGTGCCCGATGAGATGTGGGACGTAATTGAAAAAGCGACTAGGGGGAAATAAACGTCATTCGAGAAAGGACATCTTTTGAAGCAATCTCAACCCCAAAATAAAAAATCCCCGAGACAATACTGTTTCGGGGATTTTTAATAGCTATCAGCTACAAGCTATTTCTTTTCTTCGCCTTTCTCGTCAAAAAATAGTTTTTTCAACTCGGTAGCATCTTCAGGCCTCATTTTGCCGGCTAGTATTAAGCTAAGCTGGCGGCGGCGTAAAGCGCCTCCGTAGCGTTGTATTTCCAGTTCGGTTTCGGGTTGCAGCTCAGGCACGTTTATTGGGTTACCAATTTGGTCTACCGCAACAAAGGTGTAAATAGCCTCGTTGCACTTTATCTTTTCGCTGCTGGTATGGTTTTCCAACCAAACATCAATATATACTTCCATTGATGAGTTGAACGAACGTGATACTTTAGCTTCAAGCGTTACAATATCAGCCAGTTTTATAGGCTGGTTGAATGATACGTTGTTTACCGATGCTGTTACACATACCCTTTTGCTATGGCGTTGGGCGGCAATAGCCGCAGCAATGTCCATCCAATGCAACAAACGCCCGCCCATAAGGTTACCCAGGGTGTTGGTGTCGTTGGGTAGTACTATTTCTGTTAAAACAGCAGCACTCTCCGCAGCAGTGGCCTTTTTACGAACCATTGTTACTTCAAATTTAACTTGGTTTTAACCAATGGCATCAAATCATCGCTATCTGTTGAGAAAAGGATGGTGCCTGCGCTAGAGTCTAATACATAAGTGTAGCCTTTTTCTTTAGCTACGCTGTTTATAGCATCTTGTGCTTTGGTAATAATGGGTTTAAAAAGCTCCTGGCGTTTTTTGTCCATTTCGTCTTGCGCACCGTATTGAAAAGTTTGCAAACTGGTTTGCAGTGTGTTCAATTCGTCTTCGCGAGATTTTTGCACTGATGGTAGCATGGTGCCTTTAGCCATAGCGTCTTTATACGCATCGTATTTAACTTTAATTTCAGCCGTTTTAAGGTCAATCTCGCGCACAAGGGTCGATTGCAGGGTGTCTAAATCAACATTGGCTTTTTTAGCGTCGGGCATAATGCTTACAAGCTCTTGTAAGTTAATGTGTCCAACCTTTTGGGCGCTGGCCATACCGGCACTTGCCATAACAATAACCGCTACTATAAACGATTTAATCAGATTCTTCATTCTAAATGGTGTTTAAGGGCGCAAATGTAATATAAATAATTTTATCAACCTTGCTAATACGAATACTGTGCCATTTTATTGTGTAGCCTTTAAAATCACTATTATTGCCTTATGCAGAAAAACAAGGTAGGCCTAAGCACAGGCATATTTCTGGTAATGGGTTCTATGATAGGCTCAGGTGTTTACATAGTAAGCGCCGGGGTAGCCCAGGCGTTAGCCAACCCAATGTTACTTATTCTGGTGTGGATAACCACCGGTATACTTACCGTTATTGCAGCAACTTCGTATGCCGAGCTATCGGCTATGTTCCCCAAGTCGGGTGGGCAGTATGTGTATTTAAAAGAAGCATTTAACCCGCTGATGGGCTTTCTATATGGCTGGTCGCTGTTTGCCGTTATACAAACAGGCACCATTGCTGCTGTGGCAGTGGCTTTTGCAAAGTTTACGGCTGTTTTGGTGCCGTGGTTTGGTGCGGATAATGTATTGCTTACTGTGCCATTTCCTAACCTTAGCCGTGTGTTTTTTGGAGAGGTATCAATGGGTATTGTGCCAATTGATGCAGGGCAATTGTTGGCAGTATTAAGTATAGTAATGCTTACCTATATCAACTCAAGGGGCATACGGTATGGTGCAGTGGTACAATCGTCGCTAACAATTATAAAGGCTTTGACGTTGATATTGCTGATAATTGCAACGATATTCATATTCAGCAATGCTGATGCTATTGCGACTAATTTTCATGATTTCTTTTCGTTTAGTAAAACAGTGTGGAAAGAAAAAGGGTGGACAGTATATCCCCCAGAAGCTGCAGTTAACCATATAGCAGTAACCACTGAGTCCTGGACATGGCTTGCTTTACTTTCGGCCTTTGGCGCGGCTATGGTAGGCCCGCTGTTTAGTAGCGATGCATGGAACGGGGTAACCTTTATTGCCGGCGAAATGGAAAACCCCAAAAAAAATGTAGCCCGCAGCTTAATCATCGGGGTAGGAGGGGTAACGTTACTGTATGTACTAACCAATTTAGGCTACCTGTTTGTGTTACCTATGTGGGGTACTGAAGGAGCAACCACACTGGCAGGCAGGGGTATTCAGTATGCCGAATATGAACGTGTAGGCACAGCGGCCATGCAGGTAATGCTTGGGGCAAGCGGTGCTATTGTAATGGCTGTGCTTATTATGATATCAACCTTTGGCGCGAATAACGGTATTGTACTATCGGGTGCTAGGGTGTATCAAACTATGGCTAACGATGGGCTGTTTTTTAGGAAGATGGCAGAAAGCAATAAGCAACAGGTGCCGGGTTTTTCTTTATGGGTGCAGTGTATATGGGCATCGTTGCTATGCCTATCGGGGCACTACGGTGAATTGTTGGATTATGTAATGTTTGTGGTAATCCTGTTCTATATCCTGACTATTGCAGGCTTGTTTATACTGCGTTTTAAGCAACCTAAAGCGGACAGGCCCTATAAGGCTTTTGGCTACCCTGTTTTACCGGCATTTTATATAATAGCAATGATTGGCTTTATTGTAAACCTGCTGATTGTAAAACCTGAATTTACAGTACCGGGATTGATTATTGTATTGATTGGTATACCCGTCTACTTCTTATGGAAGTTTGTCCACAGTAAGAATGCGCCGAAATTATAGATTGAAGAAATAGCTAATTGTCCATTGACAATTAACCATTGTTAATTGGATTTCTCCAGTGTGAGCTCCTGGTTTTTATAGTCGATAATGGCGTTGTACTCGTGCAGTATATCGCTGCCCAATACTCCGTCGATAGGCTCAATGCCCATTTTGCTATAGCTTGCGTTTACATGGCTTAGGTCTAGCGCAAGGCCCTGGTAGTTTTTCACCTTTATGGTGCCTAGTTTTATCTCGTTAATATCTATTAAATGTCCGCGCATAGAGTCTGTACCCAATCCGGTAGAGAGTTTATTCAGCTCTACAAGCTTGTTCTCATCGCTGAAATTTACAATACGGTTGCTGTCAAACACGGTTTTAGATGCTCCTGTATCAACCAGTAAATGCGCTTTATGACCATTAATTTTAGCATCTATATATAGGTGGTAGCCGTCGCCTTCAATGCTTAATACTTTTAGGTATAGTTTGGTGTCGCTCACTTTCTTCATAAATAATCAAACTCAATCAAAGTTATAATCAAACTGTTTTATATGCAATACGCATATAGTATTCGTGTTCAAATTAAACTAAGTTAACTTTGTAAAGTCTATAACCTAAATTGTTGATAATGAAATTTTAATTTAAGCCTAAATAAGCTTTGTTGGCAGTCATATTTACTTAATTTACACCTTGCTCAATATCAATGCTAAGGTTGAATTTTACTTTTATTTTTAAGTAAAATAATATATTGGAATAAATACTTTTACCCTTATGAGGAAGGTTTGCTATGGTATCCTATTATTTATTTGCAATTGTGCTATTGCGCAACAGCCTACGGTTGGTGTTGTTCAGTATAACGAGCCCAATAACAATGGATATCTGCTTTTTGCACCTATGTCCGGAACAAATACTTATTTAATAGATAAATGCGGGCGCAAAATAAAACAATGGCAAAGCTCTTACAGGCCGGGCCTTTCTGCATATCTTATGCCCGATGGCAGCCTGTATCGCTCTGGTAATACTGGTAATACTGTTTTTAATTCAGGAGGAAGTGGTGGTGTAATTGAAAAATACGATTGGGATGGTAACCTTGTATGGACTTATCGCCTATCTGACTCTACACAATGCCAACACCATGATTTTACCGTTATGCCCAATGGCAACCTATTGCTTATTGTATGGGCTTTTCATACCACTGCCGATGCTATTGCTAATGGCCGAAACCCTGCCCAGTTGGGTGCCGAATTTTGGAGCGAAAAAATTATTGAAATCCAACCTATAGGCAGTAACCAGGCAACCATAGTTTGGGAGTGGGATGTGTGGGACCACCTGGTACAAGAATTTGATAACACCAAACTAAACTATGCAACTGTTAGCCAACACCCCGAGCTGATTAATATAAATTTTATTGGCGGGCCACCCACTGTAGCAGATTGGGTCCACCTGAATTCTGTTGAATACAATGCCGATTTAGACCAGATACTTTTAAGTGTGCATGCTTTTAGCGAGTTGTGGATAATAGACCACTCTACAACTACGCAGCAGGCGGCCACGCATAGCGGTGGTAATAACAACAAAGGCGGCGACTTGCTATACCGTTGGGGCAACCCACGCACCTATGGCAGGGGAACAACAGCCAACCGCAAATTTTTTGCCCAGCACCATGCTACATGGGTGCCACAAGGCTACGCCAATGCGGGTAATTTAATTGTTTTTAATAATGGGCAAAATCGGCCAGGTGGTAATTATTCATCAATAGATATGATAGTGCCTCCGCTTCAACAAGGTAATTCATACCCTATAAATGGTAATAATGCTTTTGGGCCTGATACGTTATTTTGGACTTATGAAGCCGAAACTCCAACCGATTTTTATGCAAGCAACATATCAGGGGCATATCCTTTGCCTAATGGGTCTATGCTTATAACAAACGGGCCGGAAGGGTATTTTTTTGAGATTGATGCTAATAAAAATACTACATGGAAATATATAAACCCGGTTGTTAACGGCAACCCTGTTTCGCAGGGAACAACGGCAACAAATAACCTGTTGTTTAGGGCCAATTTTTACCCGGCAGGTTATTTTACTTTTAATACCCCCATAATACCCGGGGATGAGGTAGAGTTAAATCCATCAAACCCATCTATCTGCCAGCAGTTAGGTGTTGGTGTTGATGAGTTTAAAGAGGATGCTTTAATCACTGTATACCCCAACCCGGCAAGCGGGGTATTGAATGTTTCTTCATCTAAGATTATTACATCAGTGCAACTTTACAATGAGGTAGGGCAGTTATGTTATACATCACCCGGAAATAGTACAATTAATGTAGCGGGATTGGCCAGCGGGTTCTATATTTTAAAAGCAATGGCAGGTTCCCGTTTTTATCTGAAAAAAGTATTCATAGAATAAAGCCCCCAACAAGACATGTTGGAAGCTTTATCATTTACTAAATCAATATAAAACTACTAACTACTAATTAATGATGCGGATAAATACCGCTGGTGTGCGTTTGTTGTTCATTTTGTTATGTTTTAGATGATAGTTGAAAATCCTTTTACAATAGCCGTCAGGCGTATAGCATCGTATATGCGTGCTTCTGTAGAGCCATGTTGCAGTACAGAAGCTTCGTGAGCGTTTACACACATTTCGCAACCATTTACTGCCGATATTGCCAGGCTTAGCAATTCAAAAAACTCTTTGCCAAGCACAGGGTTCATCATAATGCTCATTTTAATACCTGCCGGCGTTTGCTGGTAATATTCTTTATTAGTAAAGTGGCGGAAACGGTAGAATACATTGTTCACATTCATTAACGATACGCATGCGTATACCTCGTTAATTTCTTCCGCTGTAACCAGTTCGGTTTCGGCCAGCTTGGTAAAGCTATCTATCAGTTGCTCATTCTTATCGTTTATTGCTACGCCTAAAGCCAATAGGTAACTTTCTTTTTTATTAAGGTTGATATAGTTAAGCGCATTGGTAAGGTTTATGCGCAGGTCTTTAATATAGCGGTGGTCAGCATCGGCCAGCTGGGTAATGCCACGGCTAAGTAAATCTTCGTTCAAATCATAGTCCGCTATTATTCGGCCTAATGTTTCATTTTGTGTGGTAATCATGTTTCCGTGGGTTAAGAGTTATGCGCTTAGGGTTTTTTCACCTTTTTGCCAGTTGCATGGGCATAGTTCGTCGGTTTGCAAGGCATCTAATACACGTATAACCTCATTTACATTGCGTCCTACGTTAAGGTCGTTTACAGATACCCAACGGATAATACCTTGCGGGTCGATAATGAATGTGGCGCGGTAGGCTACCTTTTCGTTAGCTTCTAAAATGCCCAACTCTTCAGCCAGTGATTTTGATGTATCGGCCAACATAGGGAAACGAAGTTCTTTAAGGTCGGCGTGGTTTTGGCGCCATGCAAGGTGAACAAATTCGCTGTCGGTAGATGCGCCTATAAGCGTTGTGTCGCGGTCGGCAAAATCGCCAAAATGCTTGTTAAACTCGGCAATCTCTGTAGGACATACAAAGGTAAAGTCCTTTGGCCACCAAAACATAACGGTCCAGTTACCGGTTTTAAATTGCTCGGTTGATGATAGTTCGAAAAACTCCTTACCCTGTTCGGTAGAAATTACAGCCTGCTTTGTAAAGTCAGGAAACTTGTTGCCTATAGATAATATTCTGTTTTGCATGATTTATAAATTTTATAAGGTCAAAGGTCTGCCGTTACAAAATATAAATCAAACTGATAGTTTCTATGATGTGTTAGATGGCGTCTAATATATTAAGCAAAAAAATCCCCGCACCTTATACAGGTCGGGGATTTTTTAATAAGCTATGAGCTACAATCTATGCAGTAGCGTTCATATTATCAAGAACATCCATCAACTCTTTAACAGCCCCTGCAGAAGCATTAAGTAATGCTTTTTCCTCAGCGTTAAGTTGAAGTTCGATAATTTGTTCGATACCGTTTTTGCCAAGTTTAACAGGTACACCAACGTAAACGTTGTTTAAGCCGTATTGGCCAGTTAACCATGCACAAACAGGGAAAATACGTTTCTGGTCGCGTACAATGGCTTCAACCATTTGGGCTGCAGCAGCACCCGGCGCATACCAGGCCGATGTTCCCATAAGGTTTACCAACTCGGCACCACCTTTTTTGGTACGGTCAACAATAGCGTCAAGGCGCTCAGCGTCTATAAGTTCGGTAACAGGTATACCACCTACGGTGGTGTAGCGTGGTAGTGGCACCATAGTGTCGCCATGGCCACCCATTAATACCGCCTGGATATCTTTTGGAGAGCAATCTAAAGCCTCGGCCAAGAAAGCACGGTAACGCGCAGTGTCAAGTATACCAGCCATACCAAACACCTTGTTAGGGTCGGTTTTAGCGGCAAGGTAAGCGCAGTAGGTCATAACGTCTAACGGGTTAGACACTACTATTATAATAGCGTTTGGAGAGTATTTTACAATATTCTCGGTAACCGATTTAACAATACCTGCATTGGTAGCAATAAGGTCGTCGCGGCTCATGCCCGGTTTACGTGGCAGGCCCGATGTAATAACTACAACATCAGAATCAGCCGTTTTAGCATAATCGTTAGTCGAACCAACGGTGCGGCTATCGTATAGGTTAATTGGGGCGGTTTGCCATATATCAAGGGCTTTACCTTCAGCAATACCTTCTTTAATATCAACCAAAACAATTTGGTTGGCTATTTCGCGTTGGGCTAATACGTTAGCACAGGTTGCCCCTACGTTTCCTGCACCTACTACTGTAACTTTCATGTGTTATGGGGAGTTAAATTGTTCGCGGTGCGAATATAGTTACTATTATT
>CAMBQF010000018.1 GCA_945869825.1 Chitinophaga pinensis
AAAATATACTTGGCATTACAGATACTATAAAGTGAATCTTCCGTTTTTCATAGCTCGCCGCTACCTCTTCTCTAAGAAGTCGCACAATATTATTAATATAATATCGGCTATTTCCACCTTTACAGTAGCGGTGGTTACAGCGGCTATGGTTATTGTTATCTCAGCGTTTGATGGGTTGGAGAAAACCATTACCGACCTTTACAATGCCTTTGATGCCGATATAGTTATTAGTCCTGCCAAAGGAAAAACCTTTGTAGCCAATAGCCTCTTTGATAAGAAGTTACAAGGCTTGGGGTATGTTGAGCAAACATCTTACGCGCTGGAAGAAAGCGTGCTGCTACGCTACGGCGAAAAGCAGACCATTGCTACTATTAAAGGTGTGAGCCCTAATTATGCTAAGGTATCGGGTATTGATACGCTGGTGGTTGATGGTGACTATTACCTGGGGAATGATTCGCTGGCGGCATCGGTAGTAGGGTATGGGGTTGCTGTAAAACTGGGGGTAGCTATAAACGATATTATGACACCCATTAGTGTGTATTCGGCCAAACGGAATGCAAAGAATACCATTAACCCTGAAGATGCTTTTGCTACACGTACGCTCTATGCATCGGGGGTGTTTAGCGTGCAAAACCAGCCCGAGTATGACGATAAATATGTTATAACCCCGCTGTGGTTTGCACAAGAGTTGTTTCAGCGCGATAGCGACATCAGTTCTATTGAGCTGAAGCTAAAGCCGGGCACTAATGTGGAGAAGGCACGCACCGATATTCAAAACCTTGTGGGGCTGGGGTACACGGTTAAAAATCGTTTCCAGATACACGAGGTGCTGTATAAGGTAATTAATAGCGAGAAATGGGCGCTGTTCCTTATCCTGTCGCTGATAATGCTGATAGCGATATTCAACATTATGGGTTCGCTAACTATGCTGATAGTAGAGAAGAATAATGATGCCATGACCCTGAAAGCTCTTGGGGCCGATAGCGCCATGCTGCATAAGATATTCCGCAACGAAGGTTTTTTGATTGTGTTTATAGGAACACTATCGGGCGTTTTAGCCGGTTTGGCCTTATGCTTTGCACAGCTGCAGTTTAAATGGATATTGATGGCAGGAGAAGGGTCTATGCCTTACCCCATTGTAGTTAAATCACTTGATGTGGCAGGGATATTTGTAATAGTAATGGCTGTGGGTAGCCTGGTTGGTTGGCTCACCACACGAAGGACGGTTCAGGCTTAGCCTTTAGCTGCATCAACTGCTTTCCGAACACTGCCGTGGGTTTTAAGTAATTTGGCTGCCTGGTCGTAGTCTATGTTTAAGGCCTCCATAACCATGCGGGTACCACGGTCAATAAGCTTATTGTTAGATAGTTGCATATCAACCATTCGGTTACCTTTTACCCGGCCCAGCTTTATCATTAGCGATGTGGAGAGCATATTCAGCGCCAGCTTTTGGGCCGTACCCGATTTCATGCGGGTGCTACCTGTAACAAACTCAGGGCCTACCACAATCTCCACTGGGAACTCCGCAGCTTGGGCTACAGGGCTGCCAGTGTTACATACTATGCATCCGGTACCAATACCTAGCTCTCGGGCTTTGTTTAAAGCGCCTACCACATAAGGCGTAGAGCCCGATGCTGCAATGCCAATCAAAAAGTCATATTCGTTTATGTTGTGCTCAGTCAGGTCAATCCAGCCTTGTTCGGTGCTGTCTTCGGCAAACTCCACCGCTTTGCGTATGGCGGCATCTCCACCAGCAATAAGGCCTATAACCAGTCCGTGGGGCACACCAAAGGTTGGGGGGCATTCAGATGCATCAACAATACCCAGCCTGCCGCTGGTGCCTGCACCAATATAAAACAAGCGGCCACCGTTACTAAGGCGTTCAAAGGCAGCATTAACAAGGGCCTCCAGTTGGGGCATGGCAGCTTCTACCGCAAGGGGTACAGTTTTGTCTTCGGTATTCATGTTGGTAAGCAACTCTTGGGTGCTCATCAACTCCAGGTTGTTGTAGTTCGACTGTGATTCTGTGGTCCTTATCATAACGTAAAATTAAACCTGTAACAGCTATTAGTACAAGTATGCGCGCTATATTTATAAACGGCTTTTTAAAACGGGCAATTGTTAAAATCTGTGTTGATAGCCATAATGAAACCCTTAATTATGATGCCCTTACTTGGATATTTTTGTATGTATGAATAGCACAAACTATGGAAAAGCAAGAAGATAATTTTAAGCATAAAACCCCGGTACAAATCCGCTTTGTTGATACCGATATGTTGGGCCATGTAAACAACTCTATATACCTGAGCTTTATGGAGTATGCCCGTATAAATTATTTTCGTGCGGTGCTGGGTGCCAATGTAAATTGGAACTCGCGCGGTATCATTGTAGCCAAGGCTGTTATCGATTATAAAATCCCCATTTTCTTCCGCGATAACCTTATCGTAAAAACCCGAGTATCAAGGCTTGGCAAAAAAAGCTTTGACATGGAATACCAGCTTATCCACATCACCCCTGAAAAAAAGGAAGTGCTTAAAGCTACGGGTGTTACTGTTATGGTTTGCTATAACTACGAGGAGAATAAGACCATTGAAATTCCAGCTGAGTGGCGCGAAAAAATCGCCAAGCTAGAGGGCTTGGATTAGTCTTTCACTTTCTTTCTGCTATCTACCCAGCCTTTAATTATTTGGTATACCATAGGTAATACTGATACAAATACAATACCTATGGCAATTAGGTCTATGTGCTCTTTTACCCATTTAATATTGCCAAGTAGGTAGCCTGCAACGGTAATGCTTGTAATCCATACAATGCCGCCCAGTATATCATAAGGTAAAAAGCGGCGATATTTCATTTCGCCGACACCGGCAACAAATGGCGCAATGGTGCGTACTATAGGCACAAAACGGGCAACAATAATAGTGCGGGTACCATACTTTTCGTAAAAGGCATGTGTTTTATCCAGCCACTCCTTTTTTACAATGGGCTTACCTCTAAACTTCCAACCAACAACCTTGTGCCCAAAATATTTTCCTATAAAGTAGTTAGTGTTATCGCCTACTACAGCGGCTATAATCAGCAGTATTATTAGCAAAGGCAGGTTTAACCCACCTCCGGCAGCTACTACGCCTGCGCAAAACAATAGTGAGTCGCCTGGTAAAAAAGGCCATATAACAAGCCCGGTTTCAATAAATATGATGGCAAATAATATGGCATATACCCAATAGTCATAAATGGCTATTAGTTCCCAAATTTTAACATCTATATTCTTAAAGTAATCTAAATATTCGTGCATGCTATACGTTAAAAAAGCCCATGCAGGGCTTGATGTGTAATTCTTTTAATTCCCCTTGGGGTAGACTTTTTGGGTTATGATACAGTTATCGATTGGTCAATTTCTTTGCTCCATGCTATAATACCGCCTTTAAGGTTGTAAAGGTTTGTAAAACCATATTGCCTCTCCAGTGCGTCAACAATTGCCCCACTGCGGCCACCGCTGCGGCAATGGATAATTACTGGCAAATCGCGCGATATGTTATCAATATTAGCAACTACAAGGCCCATAGGTATATGCTCGCCACCAATAGAAGCGGCATCAACTTCGGCTTGCTCGCGCACATCAATCAACTGGTGTGGCTCATTATTATCGCGCATGGTTTTTAATTCCGCTACGGTTACTTCTTTCATATCAAACTGTATTATACTTTTTCTTTTGATTTCTTAGTAGTTTTTTCATCTACAGACTCAGCTGTTATCTTCAGCTTTTTAAGGTTATCTGGCAAATAGCTGAAGAAGGTATCGCCGCGTAAACCTAAACGAAGGGTTTCTAAAGGAATTACCTCTTCAGGCGATATGTTGCCAAGGTTAACCTCAGCGCCCAATAGTTTAATAAACCATGCTTGCTGGGCTTTAATCGGAGCTTCCCAAATAATATTTTCAGCCTTTACCTTATCAATAATTTTATTTACTAACTGAACGTGAGCATTTCCATTAGGGCGGTAAATTCCAACATTGCCACTTTCGCGAGCTTCAGCAATCACTTTCCAGGACCCCGCTTGCAGCTCTGTTAACATCATGCTAATCCACATCTTCGGGGCAATTAATATACCAGCTTCTTTAGAACCTACCTCGCTAACTACTGTAAATTCTTTAGATAGGCGATGGATGTAATCACATTTAATATCGTGCGGTAATATTATTGATCCATCTGATACTTCTGCCGTATCCAGCTTAAGGTCTGTTATCAGCTTACGGTATTCGTCAAACTTCTTGCGCACAACAAAAGCCTCAAATAAGGTGCCGCCAAGATATACCTTAAAGCCCGCATCTTTATATAAGGCTATTTTATCTTTTACCCTTGGGGTAACCATAGAGGTGCCAAAACCTAACTTCACAATATCTATCAATTCGCCCGATATGCTAATCATATCTTCTGCCTGGCGCAGGCTTAAGCCCTTATCCATTACCATGGTAAGGCCTTGCTTACGCGGTCGCTTGCTGCGAGCCGGTATAAAGTCTAATTTATCTAACATAACTTACTGTTTGTATACTTCAAGCATTTCTAACAATGCCTGATTATTTTGCAGCGAAGGTACAATTTCAAATGCTTCAATGTACTTTTCGTAGTCGTTTGCAAGGGCTTCTTCAAATACCTGCATCCCCTGTTTCTCGCTACCTGCCTCAATTAGCAGGGCTGCAAGCTTAAAATAAATTGTTGTGTTATGGGGTTGCACTTTTATCCCTTCAAGGCAGCTTTCTATAGCTTCCTCCAGTTTTTCGTTCCTAAATAATATGGTTACATAGTCGCCCCAAATATCTTCATTATCAGGCTCAAACTCAGTTACTAGGCGGTATGCTTTTTCTCCTTCTTCAAAAAAGTCGTTTTTAAGGTATAAGTCACCAAGTATGTACCAGTATTCAGCATTTTCTGGGTCAATAGCTACAGCCTTTTGCAGGTGGTGTATTGCCTCGGTATTGCGGTTAAGCCCGTCTAAAACCACGCCCATTCCACACCATGCCTCTGCCAGCGCGGGGTCGGCTTTTATTGCCTTATGGAAGTATTTTAATGCCCTGTCGGTGTCGTTAAGGTTTTCATAGCATTCTGCTATATATTGGAATGATATTGGGTCGGGTTCCTCATATTTAAAGGTTTCCTGATACGTTTCTATTGCGTCGTTAAACCGCTCAAGATTAGCCAAGGCATTTGCCTTGTTAAAATAGGCTGATGAGAACTCTTCGTTTATCAGTATAGCATAATCGTAAGCCTGTATGGCAGTTTCGTATTTTTCCTGCTTGCTGTAAAACAATCCAAGGTTATACCATGCCGCGGCAGAGTAGGGTTTATCGTCGGTAAGCATTGTGTAGTATTCAACCCCTGCCTGGTATTGCTCTGTCAAATCAAAGCAAAAGGCAATTTCGTACATGGCCGCCTCGTTATCAGGGTTTAGGCTTACCGCTTTCTTAAGGTGCTCTACGGCTTTATCATACCGCCCCAGGTTTTCATACTCAAATGCTATGTATAAGTGAACCTCGTCGGCATCATCGCCTGCTCGGTCTATGGCTTTGTTATAATAAACAATAGCTTCGCCAGTCCTGTCCATCTGGCTTAGTATGCTGCCTTTTGTCAGGTACACCTCATAATTGTCAGGCTCTATAGCTTCCAGGGTATTTATTAATTCCAAAGCCTGCACATTTTTGCCTGTGGCCGCAAATAACTGCGCCTTACGCATTTGCAGTATTGATGTGTAAGGGTGCTGCTCTTCAGCAACCAATATAGTATCTAAGGCTTCGTAAGGTTTGTTCTGCCGTATGTAATATTCTACAATGCTTTCAAATGTTTCTACATCGTAATAAGGCACCCGCCCTTCTTTCATCCTCTTTTCAAAGTCTTTAATGCGCTCCGCATCAAATTCTTCAGGTTGTTCATATTCTTCGCCCATTACAGAACTTATTGGTTCTTACAAATTTTATTAAACCACTTGGTTTTCGCAAGTGGTAGTTATCAACGCACATTGTTGTTTATAAACAACAATAATTAAGCCTAATGTGTTCTAACCACGGCAATAACAAAAAAGCCCGACAATTTGTCGGGCTCTTCTTATATAGTTTTATTGTTTAGATAGCGGTATATTTAATCTTTAAGGTTTTAGATTTAAAATTTTAATATTAGTTATCACTATTATAAAGAACAGTTACAGTGCCGTTTTTCTCATAGTTGGTAGTGGCCGATTTTGCTTTAAGAACAAAATAGTAAACACCAGCGGGTACTTGTTCGCCAGAGTTTGTTGTTCCATCCCATTTAACCTGCGGTGCAGTAGTTTCAAATAGTAGTAGGCCCCAACGGTTAAATATTTGCAGGGTGTACTCATCCATACCGCTGTTCTTAACGTTAAACACATCGTTAATGCCGTCTCCATTTGGCGTAAATACGTTTGGTACTACTAATCCTTCTACTATTTCTATAGTGGAGCAGGTCGTGTCCATACAACCATCGTTGCTGGTAACCATTAAACATACGTTGTATTGACCCGGTACATCATACATATGAAATGGGTTTTGCTCTGATGTTTCAACACCATCGCCAAAAGACCAATCCCACTGTGTAGCGCCATCAATACTTGCATCGGTAAATGATATAAGGTCAAAAGCAAATACATTATTAGTGTCAGTAGTAAATATGGCAGTAGGGGCAAGGTATAACGATACAGGATAGCTGCTAATGCCCGATGTACAACCATTAGGTGCTGTAACACTTGCGGCTATAACACCAGAACCCGAGTTACCCCAGCCTACTTGTACGTTTGCTGTTGGTGTACCGCTGCTGATAGAGCCACCGCTTATAGTCCAGTTATAAGTAGCACCCGAAGTAGCAGGGTCAATAGTGTATGAATTACCCGCTGAGTTTCCACACAACAGGTTAGGCCCTGTAATGGTTGGTGCATCGGGGCGGCGTAAGCCTAAAATATAAGGCTCTTCAGTAAAGATATTCCAACCTGCATGGGTTAAAACATCTAAGCCCGATTGCACAGAGGCTGTTGTTGGTAACATACCCACCCATTTGTTTGGGCTAACAGTCCAATGAGAAAGGATATCCCACGTTTGATCCTGGGTAGCATCGTAAAATACGCTTATTGTAGCAGGAACAGTACCTGTTGGGCGGTTTATACGATGGTAAAATTTATCGTTAACACGGCAAACAAGCGTATCAACCAAAGTGCGGTCGTAACCGTCAGGTGTTGCGTCGTTGTTTACTAAGCGTACACCATACAAACCGGCTTCGGTAGTGCTTGGGGTAATTTCCACAGGGCGATAGCGTGTTAAACCTACGCTAGAGCCTGTTGGGAAAATATATGCGTTGTTTACGTTGGTGTTGCGGTATAGTTTGCCGTTTGACAGGCTGCTAACATAACCTGTTGTGCGGGTTATAGCTGCTGTATTGGCTGTTGTTACCGTCATGTCAAACTGGTCGGTAGCCAACTCACGGTCGTTCAGGTTTAATCTGTGCGATACTCTTGAATTTAAGGTTTGGGTCTTAATTCCAGATCCTAAACAGGTTAAATCATAAAACCAGGTCAGACTGTCGCCCGTTATTAGCTGGTCGGCACCTTCAAGGCTAACTTCGCCCGATCCTGCGTTAAAGCGGCGGTTGTTAATCCAGTCGCCCCAAACGTGGTATATACCGTCGCCACCGGCAACAGAATCATTCACAAAGTTATTGTCGATAATAAAATCGCCCATGTTAGTCATGTCGGCGTTTATCTTGCTATTGGTAACTGTACCAAGCACACGTACCACAGCACCGGTGTTTATGTAAACCACAGCGCCTCGGTTGTTAAATAACCCAGCTTGGCCCCATGCAGATGAGGCTATTGTTAAACCCGTTACCAGGCATAAAAGAGTACGAAATTGAGTAGAAAATTTCATAGGCAGTATTACGATATATCGCAAAGAAAAATAAAAATAACAGAGTATGCAACAACAAACGCTATTGTTTTTAACAATTCAATTCACAAGGGCTAAAGTTTACCAAACTTATCTTCTAAAACCTTGTGGCGGTATTCAAATATACCGGCAAGCTGATTCTTTACAATAACCGCGTTGGCTATGGCTCCCAGCGGGCCAAGAGGAAGTTTGTAGTGTAGCAAATCTTCCATCAAAACCCCACCTTCTACTGCTGTAAAAAAATGTTGGTGGTGCCAAAAGTTATAAGGCCCAAACCGTTGTTCGTCTACAAAATATTCTTTATCCCTTACATGGGTTATCTCGGTCATCCAAAATAGGGGTACACCCAGCAATGGTTTTACATGGTAACATATAATTTGCCCGGGGTACATTTTATCAATCTTGTGTTTTGATAAAACATTAAACCCCATATACTTAGGCGTTATTTCTTGTAGGTTTCGGGGCGATGAAAAATACTCCCATGCCTCATCTAACGTAATGGGCAACAATTGTTTGCGGTAAAGACTGTAATTAAACATCTATATTAAACAGGCCAAACCATAAAAGGTTTATAACCACTTTTTTCGATTAAACCATTGCCATATTATTAATACAACCAACACCATCAGCCCCCAAACTGCCGGGTAGCCATATTCCCAGTCTATCTCGGGCATCAGCTTAAAGTTCATCCCATATACACCTACAATAAACGTAAGGGGCATAAAAAATACCGAGAATAGGGTGAGTACTAAAATTACCTCATTCACCCGTTGGGTTGATACGTTGAAGTGTATAGAGAGTAGTTGGTTTAGGTTGTCTCTTACCAGGTCGCACTCTACATACATCCGGTCTACTGTATCCCTAAGGTCTTCCATTACTACGGGGTTTAGCGGCGACTCATCTTTAAATCTGTGTATTAAATCTTTGGTTAGCAGTATCATGCGCCTATAAACATCAACTTTACGTTTAAGGTAGTACGAATCTTTAATAATCGTAGGGTGTTTCCTTTTTAAAAATATTTTGGTCTCAAAGGCATCCAGCACCTTATCGGCTTTTGCTATAGGTGCTTCGTACGATAGTATGCCCCTGCGTAATATTTGTACAGCGATTTTTTCCAGCGTTACTTTATCGTTTATACAGTAGGTATTTTTAATGTCCATTACCAAAGGTTGCTCCCTGCGGTGTATGGTAATTAAGGTTTTGCCTGTAAAAAACATAGCAATTTTCCTTGTCAGCTCCTGAATGCTGTCTGCTTCCTCCAACGATTCTTCGTCATACACCCTTATGATAACAAACATAATATTTTCCATAAACTCCAGCTTGGGCAGGTGGTTGGGTTGTAGGCAGTCTTCTATAGCATGGCGGTGTATACCATACTTGGCTGCAATACTCTCCAGTTCCTGTGGGGTAGGGAAGACAATGTCTATCCACTCAAGCCCCAGCGTTTCGTTTTTATACAGGGTATTAATCATGGGTCTAATTTCTACCTTATTTTTTAAAAATCATTCATTATGTAATATGTGGCGGTTCAATTATATTTTTGGCCCGTGCAACCATCAGGTATACTATCTAATAAAAATGCGCTGCTGTTGGTAACGGTAGCTGCTTTAGGCTATTTTGTGGATATATACGACCTTGTATTGTTCAATGTAGTTAAAAAAGAAAGCCTGCAACAAATTATGGTTGGGGCCTCTGCCGAAACAATTAAGTCTACTGGTATGTATCTTTTCAATTACCAAATGATTGGTATGTTGATTGGCGGAATACTTTGGGGTATGCTTGGCGATAAAAAAGGGAGGCTCTCTGTACTGTTTGGTTCTATATTATTATACTCGGTAGCCAATATTGTTAATGCTTTTGTTGTTGATGTTGATACCTACGCGGTTGTGCGTGTTATTGCAGGCATAGGCCTGGCCGGCGAGTTAGGTGCGGGCATAACACTTGTTTCTGAAACCATGAGTAAAGAAAACCGTGGCTATGGCACTATGGTTATTGTAACCTTTGGCGCATTGGGTGCTGTAGTGGCTGCCATTGTAGGTGCCGAAGGCCAGATTATTGGAGCTTTTCTTGAACGTATTTTTGGTGCCCCTTTTGCTAATTGGCAGGTTGCTTACATAGTTGGTGGAGGCTTGGGTGTATTATTATTATTGCTTCGTATAGGTACAATAGAATCGGGCATGTTTAAATCTATGATTGATGCTAAAGTTGAGCGTGGTAACATATTAATGTTGTTCAACAATAAAGACCGCTTTTTAAAATACCTTAAGTGCATACTGGTTGGGTTGCCTATATGGTATACCATTGGCCTCTTGGTAAACAACTCTCAAGAAATTTTTGCTCCTGCCCTTGATATAAAAGGCAAAGTGCTAAATGGTGAATGTGTTAAATACACCTACCTGGGCCTTTCAGCGGGCGATTTAGTTAGCGGACTTCTCAGCCAATGGCTTAAAAGTCGTCGTAAAGTGGTTTTTCTTTACCTTGGAGTAAACCTTTTATTGGTTATTTTCTTTTTATTCTTTGCAAATGGTATTACCGCCAACGCTTTTTATTTACTTTGCTTTTTGTTAGGCGCTGCAACAGGTTATTGGGCAATATTTGTTACTATTGCTGCAGAGCAGTTTGGCACTAACATACGCAGTACCGTTGCCAACACAGTCCCAAATTTTGTAAGGGGCTCAGTACCGCTAATCACAATGTTGTTTACAGCATTGCTAACTATAAATATTACAAACACAATAGCCGCCTTTGCTGTTGGTATACTCTGCATAGGCCTGGCTTTGTGGGCAACTTTTGGAATTAAAGAAACCTTTGGCAAGGAACTTGATTATGCCGAAGTGGTTTCCTGAATTGTGCCAGCTTAAACACGCTAATCAATTAAATAACATATAAAATGGAGTTACCGGTAATTTTAAACCGCACATTAAATGATGGCACACGCCTGTTTGTATTTCTTTATGGCGATTATTCAGAAGAGGAATTAACAGAACACACTAAATTAACAGATGCTGAAAGGGCTTACCTTGAGTCGGTTCAACACCCTAACCGCCGTAAAGAGTGGGTTGCAATCCGCACCTTTTTACAAAACAATATGGGCTTTGCCGATTGTTCTGTTGCTTATAATGAAAAGGGCGCCCCTGTACTTAAAAATCCCGATTTGAATTTGTCAATTTCACACTCAAGCGGTAAAGCAGCTATCGTATTATCTGAAAACAAAAAAGTAGGCGTAGACATTGAAGTACGCGCAAACAAGGTGTTACGTGTTGTAAACAAATACCTTTCAGAAGCTGAACAGAATTTCTTAGACCGTAAATTTCGCGATGCGCATGCCCTTGTTTGCTGGTCTGCCAAAGAGTGTGCCTATAAAATATTTGACCGCCCAGGCACCTCATTTAAAGAGAATATGCGCGTAAAGCCTTTTAAGCTCGACCGCTATGGGTCTGTAATTGTTAAGTTGTTTACTGATGATGGTCTGCGCGATTATGAATTGATGTATGAGCAACATAAAGATTATGTGGTAGCTTACGGCACCAATTAAATTATTATCCTAAAACCAACCTTTTGAAAAAAATACTAATCCGCGTTATACAGTTTCCCTATAGTTTATGGGCGTCTCTGTTTTTCATTATTGTTACCTCGTTAGTTATTTTTCCTATTGCGGTAATTTTAACATACACGCTACGTAAAAAGGCCATTTTTTCCATCATTCCGGTTTACCGCACATGGGCTAAGATTTACAATTTTTTCATTTTCGTACGCATAAAATGCTACGGGTATAATGAGAATGTAAAACCTGGAAAAGCCTACCTGTTTGTTGGCAACCATGGCAGTTTTATGGATATTATGGCTTTTGGTTCTACTATATTTAATACGTATAAACCCATTGCCAAACGAGAGCTTATTAATATGCCTATTATTGGTTTGGTCTTTAAAATGGCGTGTATAATGGTTGACCGTAGTAGCGAAGAAAGCCGTAAACGTACCAAAGAGGCTATGCGCCAAAGTATTGAAGACGGTGTTGGTATTGTTGTTTTTGCTGAAGGTACACGAAACAGAACCAATGCGCCTCTTATGCCTTTTAAAGACGGCGCTTTTAAAATTGCCGCCGAAACAGGTGCCGAAATTGTTCCTTTTTGCATTATAAACGCTAAGAAAATACTGGCTCCAAACTCTTTTTGGATGCGCCCGGGAACTATAGAGATTCATTACTTGCCCCCGGTAAAAATTGCTGATTTTCCTACATACGAAGACTTAAAGCAATTTGTTTATAACCAAATGTATAATACTATCGTTGAAAAAAGTGACAACCATTTTGCTGTATAAGTGTTAGGAAGGTAGATTCTTGTTAGTAAAATTATTTTTAATGGTGGATGCAATCCTATATGTTTGTTTACACCGAGTAATAAACTGGCCATGTTAGCTAAAGATTTAATTTTAGATATAGTACCACCGCTTAAAACCACCGATACTGGATTAAAAGCCTTGCATTGGATGGATGAGTTTAAAGTATCGCACTTACCTATAGTTAACAGTAGTGAGTTTTTAGGCCTAATATCCGATGCTGACATACTTGACCTAAATGCCCCCGAAGAATCTATTGGCAATCACCGTCTCTCCTTAATACGCCCTTTTATTGATAAAGATGCCCACGTTTTTGAAGCCCTTAAAATGGTTACTGAAATGCATCTTAGCCTGGTGCCTGTGGTTGATACCGCTACAAAAGAGTATATAGGTGTTATTACTACACAGTACCTTGCAGAGCAGGTGGCTCTCATGATTGGCTCTCAAGAACCCGGTGGCATTATTATGCTGGAGGTGGATGAGAAAGATTACACTCTTGCCCAAATAGCCCAAATTGTAGAAGGCAACGATAGTAAGATACTATCAGTATTTACCTATAAAAACCCCGATGCTAACGATTTGCTGGTGACTATTAAAACCAACCGCGTAGAGCTAAACTCAGTATTGCAAACCTTTAACCGTTACCAGTACAACGTAGTAGCATCATACCATACCGATGCCTTTGGCGATGACCTTAAAGCCCGCTATGATTTATTTATGAATTACATCAATATGTAACTTCTTCTTTATTGATTTCTTTTATTTTTAATATCCCGGCTGCAAAAAAGTTGTGCAAATGACTATAAATAATGTCACTGCCTGACTTTCAAACAGTGCTTTGGTTAATAGTTTAATACTGCTAAGCCCATAAATAAAAATCAGCCACCAAGGCTTTGTATTCTTCGGTGGGATTGCCTTTGTCGTTATGTAATATAAGGGTGTCTATTTCCAAGTCTTCATTGTACCGGCTAAAGCGTAGTAGGCTTACCGATATAGATTTGTTCTTATTATACTTAATATGGGTGGTCTTATTCAACAGCAGGCCGTTTTTTTCAGCTTTTAATACAAAAGCTTTAATATTCGCTTCGGGCAATACACAGCAAAAAGCCCCGTCGCTGCTAAGCAGCCGGCTAACGCTCCACAGTAAATCGTCATAACTCAGGCTAATGCCATGCCGTGCTTGTGCCCTGGCTTGTTTTGGCGATAGTATTTCTTCTGTAAAATAGGGTGGGTTAGATACAATCAGGTCAAAACGCTTGGGCCTGCGTAGGTCTTTTATGTCAATATGCTCTGCAACCATGCGCCCCGCAAATAGCGATTTTCTGAAATTTCCTAATGCTTCATTTATTGATGCTTCATCAATATCAATGGCATCTATAGTAGCTTCTGTATACCGTTTGGCCAGCATCAATGCAATAATACCGCAACCGGTGCCAATATCTAATATGCGGGCAGGCTCTTCCTGTTCGGCCCAGGCGCCAAGCAATACGGCATCAGTCCCAATGGGCATAGAGGCTTGTTCATGAACTACCTCAAAATGTTTAAAAGTGAACGTCTTTATAGCCACAATTTTTTGCTAATTTGGCGTTTAATTCAATTATCAGGATGAAATATCTTCTTTCTATTATAACCATTTTGTTAACGATAGGTACCTTGTATGCACAAAGCCCGGCCGAGGCTAAGTTTAACGAAGGGATTAAACACTACCTTGATAGCGATTATGATTTAGCTATTGCCTCTTATTCTGAGGCTGTTAAGCTTGATAGTACTTATGCCAGGGCGTATTTTGAAAGGGCTCGTGTATACCATAAACTCAAACAGCCCGATAATGCCATAGCCGATTATACCCTTTGCCTTCTACACGATAAAAAGAACATTGATGCTCATATGCAACGTGGCAGCATTTTAGTTGAAAAGGAGTTATATAGTAATGCATTGGTTGACTTTGACCGCGCCATTAAGTTAGATACCAATAATGCAAACGCTTATTTAATGCGTGCCTCGGTAAAAATGGCAATGGGCATACCTGCTGACGCGATACCTGATTATACCATTTGTATTAAAAAAGGTAAAAAAACACAGGTAATATACTACCAGCGTGGCAAAGCTAAAGAGGCATTGGGTATGGCACCCGAGGCGTTAGAAGATTATAATTATGCATTAACCATTATGCCTAATTACGATTTAGCCTTATTGTCACGCGGTTTGCTATACTACTCAGCCCAGGATTATGATAAAGCATTGAAGGATCTCAATGCTTACATTAAGAAAAAGCCTGGCGATGGAAAAGGCTACTTTTACCGCGCCCGCATTTACCAGGCGCAAAATAATACAGCTGGCGCCTGCGATGATTATAATAAATCCATCAATTATAAGTTTCTTAACCCTAAAGAAAAACCTGCGGGCTTGTGCCCATAAGATTTTAATATGATGAAGAGGATAATAGCAATTGTATTATTTGTAAGTGCTTTTGCCATTGCCCATGCACAAACAGGGGGGAAGGTAAGAAATGAGAAAACACAGATAAGGCCAAAAATTAAAGACTGCCATAAAATGAGTGCTAACCTAAACTCTGGAACGGTAAACGGGCTTAAGCCAACAGCATTGCCGGCCGATGTAAAAAAGAAACTGCCTTGCTTTACAGGCGAGTCATCAGAAGGTGGCAACATTAATTGCGGTGGTGGTGTTTTTTACCTGAACAACGATATTTACTTTTATACAGGTCGCGATTACATTGAAATGCGCGGAAGCTTTAGTGGTACAACATCGCCACCTGTACTTGGATATACCCGAGACGAACTGGTCATTATGTTTGGCACTGCTGAACGGGTTGTTGACGGGGGGAGGGTATTAATTTATGCCAGGCCTTATGGCTCATTACGTTTGGTATTTAATATGGAAGGCCGTTGTGCCGAGGTGGGTATACACGCGGTAACGCCTGATAAGATAGAGATGTGCGAATAAAGTTGCTTATGGATTGTAAATTTTAATGCATCATTCAGGAAACTAAAAGGGGATTAACGCGTAAAAAGGCAACGATGAAAATGACAAATTCAAACTATAACTTTTTAATTGCTAAGATTGATGAGTTTACACGCAAGTACTATAAAAACCTGCTTATACGCGGTGCCTTGTACTTTACGGGCGTGTTTGTATTGTTCTTTTTAACAGTAACCCTGCTTGAATATTTTGGCCGTTTTAATACCACCGGACGCACTATACTTTTTTATAGCTTCCTGGTTGTATCGGCCGTAATTACTGTTAGGTTGATTATTATACCCTTACTTAAGCTTTATAACATGGGTAAGGTTATCAGTCACCGCGATGCAGCCATAATTATTGGTACACATTTTGCCGATGTTAAAGATAAGCTGCTGAATGTATTGCAGTTAAATAGCCTCGCTGCTGATGATACTTCAGGTAGTTCATCCCTAATTTCTGCTGGTATCGACCAGAAAATTGCTGAGTTAAAACCAGTGCCGTTTACCAATGCTATTAACCTTGGCGATAACCGTAAGTACCTAAAATATGCCCTGCCACCAGTTATAGCCTTGCTGGTATTAATGCTTTTCTACCCGGGTATAATTGCCGAGAGTAGTGACCGGTTGGTTAACTACAATTCATACTTTGCCCCTAAGGCCCCGTTTCAGTTCAACCTTATGAATAAAGACCTGAAGGTTATTCAAAACCAGGATTTTAAAATGGATTTGAAACTAACTGGCTCTGAAGTTCCGCAAGAAGTGTTTGTTGAGGTGGGTGATGTGCTTTACAAAATGGAACGTGAAAATACCATTGAGTTTACTTACCTGTTCCGCAACGTACAAAAGGATATTACCTTTCATTTGGTGGGCGATGGATACGAATCGCAGGAATATACCCTACGGGCACTGCCAAACCCCATTATATTAAACTTTGAGGTTAAACTGGCATACCCTTCCTACACAGGCAAGCAGGCTGAGGTTATTAAAAATACCGGCGACTTTATTGTTCCAGAAGGTACAGTGGCAACCTGGATATTTGCTACCCAAAACACACAGAATTTAAAAATGGCCTTTAACGATACCGCACAGGCTGTTAGCGCTGCCGGTGCCGATAAATATTCGCTATCAGCCCGACTATTAAAAAGCAAAACCTATAGCATTACTACCTCAAACCAATACTTGAGCAACCGCGATTCAGTTCGTTATAACATTAGCGTAGTACCCGACCAGTACCCAACTATTGACGCGCAGGAGTTTAAAGATACCCTAAGCCCCAAGCGTTTATATTTTAACGGGGTTACTAAAGATGATTATGGTTTCCGCCGTTTAACATTTAACTATGTTTCGGTTGATGAAGGTGGCAACCCCAAAGGGGCTGTTGTTTCTAAAGATGTGCCTTTTACACAAGGCACTACTGCTGCGGAGTTTTATCACCTGTGGGATTTAAACACAATAGCGCTTAACCCCGGCGATGCATTTGAATATTACTTTGAGGTTTGGGATAATGATGGTGTGCATGGTTCTAAATCGTCGCGCAGCACTAAAATGGTATTCCGCGTGCCAACACTGGCTGATATTGCCCAGAATACCGATAAGTCTAACAAAGAAATTAAAGATGATTTAGGCCAAAGTATTAAAGATGCAAAAAGCTTGCAGAAAGACCTGGAAGAGTTGAATAAGAAGTTGTTGAACAAAAAAACAATGACTTATGAAGATAAGAAAAAGCTACAGGATATTTTGAAAAAGCAAAAAGACCTAGAGAAGAAGCTGGACGACATTAAAAAAGAAAATACACAGAAAAACCAAAATAGTAACTCGTTTAGCGAGGAAGACCAGCGCATACTTGATAAACAACAGCAACTTGAAAAACTGCTGGACGACATTATGACGCCCGACCTGCAGAAGATGCTGGACGACCTGCAAAAAATGATGGACAACCTTGATAAAGACAAGGTGCAGAAAATGTTGGACGAGCTTAAAATGACCAATAAGGACATTGAAAAAGAACTTGACCGGTCGTTGGAGATGTTTAAGCGCATGGAGTTTGACGATAAGCTACAAAAGACCATTGACCGTTTAAAAGACCTTTCTAAAGAACAGGATAAACTATCAGAAGAAACTAAAAAAACTGACACTCCCGAGGAACAAAAGGATATCCAGGATAAGCAGGATAAGATAAATGACGAGTTTGATAAATTGAAAAAGGAAATGGAAGACCTTGAAAAGAAAAACAAGGAACTTGAAACCCCTAACGATTTTGAAAACCCTAAAGGCGACCAGGAAGATATTCAAAAAGACCTAAAAGACTCTAAAGAAAATCTGGATAATAAAAAGAACAGCAAGGCAGCCCAATCGCAAAAAGGAGCATCAGACAAGATGCAGAAGATGAGCGATAAACTGGAGCAGATGCAGGGCGATATGGAAGGCGAGCAAAGCGAAGAAGATTTAAAATCGTTGCGCCAGCTTTTGGAGAACCTTATTAAACTATCATTTGATCAGGAGGAATTGATTAGCCGTACAGGAACTACAAATATTAATAATCCGTTGTATAATAAAATTATGCAGGACCAGAAAAAGTTGAAAGACGATGGCCGCATGATTGAAGACAGCCTGTTGGCCCTGAGTAAACGCGTACCGCAAATTAGCGCAATTATTAACCGAGAGATTGCCGATATAAACAGTAACATGGGCAAAGCAATTAATGCCCTTGAAGACCGTATTATCCCACAAGCTACTAACCGCCAGCAGTTTGTTATGACAGCCGTCAACAACCTGGCATTAATGTTAAGCGATGTGGCCGATCAGATGCAGCAAAGTATGCCATCATCAATGTCGGGCAAAGGCAGCTGCAAAAAACCTGGTAAAACCGGGCAAAAACCCAGTGCCGGCGATATGCGCAAAATGCAGGAGAAGCTGAATAAGGATATTAAGGACATGAAAGATGGCATGGAGAACGGCAAAAAACCGGGAGGCCAAAAAGGTATGAGCCAGGGCTTAGCTAAAATGGCTGCCCAGCAAGAGTCTATCCGTCGCCAGCTTCAAGGCCTTGCTGACCAAATTGATAAGGACGGTAAAAACGGTAATAAGGGCAACCTTAGCAAAATAATGGAGGATATGGAGAAGACGGAGAAAGACATTGTAAACAAAAACATAACTGAAGAAACATTAAAACGCCAGCAAGATATTTTAACCCGCCTGTTGGTTGCAGAAAAGTCGGAAAGAGAACGCGATGAAGATGATAAACGTGAATCAAAAGAACCAAAAGATTCACCATTAAGTAACCCTTCGCTGTTTTTTGAGTATAACAGGAAAAAATTGAAAGAAACAGAGTTGTTAAAGACTGTTCCGCCAGCGTTAAATTTATTTTACCGCAATAAGGTTACCGATTACTTTAACAACTTTGAAAACAAACAACCCGTTGCGCCCCAACCCAAGTCAGTGCCTTCAACTGAGGCATCGATACCAGGAAATAGAGACAAACGCAACATAAAAAAATAACGATGTCGCCTATGATGCAGACAATTACTCACGCCCAACCCACCAACCATCAAGAAGTGCGCATTACATCGTCACAAGAGAGTGTTCTTTTGGTAGAGAAATTGCTTCAGGAACTTAGCGCACCATATTACGTTAACGAAGATGTGTATGGCAACATGCTTGTAGCCCTAACAGAAGCAATTACCAATGCTATACAGCATGGTAATAAATTTGATATAGAAAAGCATGTATCTATTAAGTGCGATGCAATAAATGATGGTATTCGTTTTATTGTAGCCGACGAAGGTGTTGGATTTGATTATAATGATGTTCCCGACCCAACATCGCCAGAAAATATTGAAAAGCCTAATGGCCGTGGAGTGTTTTTAATGCGTAACCTAGCTGACAATGTTGAGTTTGAAGAGAAGGGCCGTATAGTAATGTTAGATTTTAAACTACACCAGGAAACGGCAGAATAGTATGGTTCGTGATATTTCCTTTCAGGTACAAGACGTTCAATTTACATTAAAAAATAAGCAGGTAATCCGCCAGTGGATTGCAGAAGTAGCTGCTAAAGAGGAATTCTCCATAGCTCCCATAAATTACATTTTTTGTTCAGATGCGCATTTGCTCGATATGAACAAACAGTTTCTTAACCATAATTACTTTACAGATATTATTTCGTTTGATTACACCCAGGGGAAACGTCTTTCTGGTGATATCTTTATTTCAATAGACCGTGTGGCTGATAATGCCCAAACCTACAAAACTACTTTTGAGGCAGAGCTGCACAGGGTTATCATCCATGGTGTTTTGCACTTTATGGGTTATAAAGATAAAACCCCTGTCGACGAAAAGAAAATGCGCAGTAAAGAGAATAGTGCATTGAAACTACTTGTGATATAATAACATTACTTTGCGTACTTTTGGGGTATGACGCTAACAGGTATTGTACTCCTCCTTCTTTTAGGGTTACTATTTTTAATATTAGAAATATTGGTATTGCCAGGTACAACTGTATTAGGTTTTGCCGGTGGCATACTTATGCTAATAGGTGTATGGGTATCCTTTTCATTATATGGGCTTACAACAGGTTTGTATGTCTTTGGCGGATCATCGGTTGTAACTGTAGCGGCAGTATTATTGGCATTTAGGGCCGGAACTTGGAACCGGTTTACGCTTCATAAAAAACTAACAGGTCAGGTAAATACATTTAATCAGGAGGTATTGCCCGTGGGGTCCAATGGTATCGCAATATCTCGCTTAGCTCCAATGGGCAAGGGAGAGTTTGACGGAGTGTATTATGAAGTAACAACTAACGGAGAGTTTGTCGATGCTACAACAAAAATCACTATTGTTGCAGTCTCAAAAAATCAAATAATAGTTAAACCATTAACAGCATAGTCAAATGCAAGCAAGTGCAGGTATTTTAATAGCAATTATAGTCGGAGGCCTAATAGGGCTATGGATTCTTTTTTACTTTATTCCTGTAGGTCTCTGGTTCTCAGCAATTCTTTCGGGTGTTCGTGTTTCGTTATTACAGTTAATATTTATGCGCTGGCGTAAAGTTCCACCAGGGATTATTGTAACAGCAATGATTAACTCTACTAAGGCAGGCTTAACCATTACCCGCGACGAACTGGAGGCTCATTACCTTGCTGGTGGACGTGTACAGAGTGTTGTTAATGCCCTAATTTCATCAGACAAGGCAAATATACCTTTAGATTTTAAAACAGCTACAGCAATAGACTTAGCAGGCCGCGATGTGTTTGAGGCCGTTCAAATGTCGGTAAACCCCCGCGTTATTAATATACCACCGGTTGCCGCTGTAGCAAAAGATGGTATTCAGCTTATTGCTAAAGCCAAAGTTACCGTGCGGGCAAACATTAACCGTTTAGTTGGTGGTGCAGGCGAAGAAACTATTATTGCCCGTGTAGGCGAGGGTATTGTTACTTCTATCGGTTCGGCCGACTCGCATAAACTGGTATTGGAAAACCCTGATTCTATATCAAAAGTAGTGTTGGCAAAAGGCTTAGATAGTGGTACAGCTTTCGAAATTCTTTCTATTGATATTGCCGACGTTGATGTGGGTATTAATATTGGTGCCAAATTACAAATGGACCAGGCAAATGCAGATAAAAACATTGCCCAGGCAAAAGCAGAAGAACGCCGCGCCATGGCTATTGCCCTTGAGCAGGAAATGAAAGCCAAGGCACAAGAGGCACGGGCAAAGGTAATTGAGGCTGAGGCTGAAGTACCCAAAGCCTTGGCAGAAGCCTTTAGGAACGGCAACTTGGGCGTTTTTGATTACTACAAAATGCAAAACATACAAGCCGATACAGATATGCGTAATACTATATCTAAAGGCACCCCTAAGGATAAAGAAGGAAAATAGTTTAATTTTTCTTCTAAATAATTATGCTGTTAAAAGATTAATTACTACTTTTGCAGCCCTTAAAATAGGAAATTGTTGGTTCCGTAGCTCAATTGGATAGAGCATCTGACTACGGATCAGAAGGTTTGGGGTTCGACTCCCTACGGGACCACAAAAAAAATTCCGGTTTTTCTAATGGGAAACCGGTTTTTTAATTAAAAAACATAGCTGTTGTCAACACTTATTAACCAGCCATTTATACCTTACCGTGTAAAGATCTTTACCGGAAGGGCTACCCGATACCTCGGCGAACAAATAGCTTCTAGCTATACCGGAGGGGTTGAATTGGGGAAGGCATCGATACTGAGTTTTAGCGACGGCGAATTCCAACCTTCATTTGAAGAGTCGGTACGCGGATGCGACGTTTTTATCGTTCAGTCAACTTTTCCTCCTACAGATAACCTGTTTGAGTTATTGCTGATGATAGATTCTGCCCGCCGTGCATCGGCCCGCCAGATAGTTGCGGTTATCCCTTACTTTGGTTTTGCCCGCCAAGACCGTAAAGATAAACCCCGTGTTTCTATCGGTGCTAAAATGGTGGCTAACCTGTTAACTGCAGCCGGGGTTACACGTGTTATGACGATGGACCTGCATGCTGACCAGATACAGGGATTTTTTGATGTTCCGGTTGATCATTTATATGGTTCAGCCATTTTTATACCGTACCTTAAAGACCTAAACCTTGATAACCTGGTAATTGCAGCCCCCGATATGGGAGGAAGCCGCCGTGCCAATGCTTACTCTAAGTTTTTAGGTGTAGGTATGGCTATTTGTTACAAGCAACGCAAGGCTGCTAACGTTATAGAGAGCATGACTTTTATTGGCGATGTGGAAGGCAAGAATGTAGTGCTTATTGACGATCTTATTGATACTGGCGGCACACTTTGTAAAGCAGCCGATATGTTGATGGAAAAGGGTGCCTTAAGTGTAAGAGCTATCTGTTCACATGCAGTGTTATCGGGCAGCGCTTATGAAAATATAGCAAAGTCTCAGCTTACTGAATTGGTAGTAACAGATACAATACCATTAAAAGAAGGAAAAGACACCACTAAAATTAAAGTACTATCAGTGGCTGGTTTGTTTGCAGATGTAATTGAGAGGGTACATAATTACGAATCAATTAGTTCTACTTTTGTAGTATAATTTATAACAAGAATACATTATCATTTAGATATAATTTTTAAAATGAAAACAGCAACAATTAGCGGAACGCCCCGCACAGGTTTAGGTAAAAAAGACACTAAAGGACTACGCAACCAAGGCTTAGTTCCTTGTGTACTTTACGGTGCCGAAGAGCAGGTTCATTTTTCTGCCGACGCTCGTGAGTTTAAAAAGGTACTTTTTACTCCTGAGGTATTTACTATCGATTTAGCTATTGATGGTAAAAACTACCAGGCTACGCTACAGGATACTCAATTTCACCCTATTAGCGACGAGTTAATTCATGCCGATTTCCTTGCCATTACTGAGTCTAAACCAATTTCTATTTCAGTTCCTGTTAAAGTTACTGGTAACTCAGTTGGTGTTCGCGCTGGTGGTAAACTGGTTATTAAAACCCGTAAAGTAAAAGTTAAAGCTGCTTTAGCCAACCTTCCTGATTCAATTAACGTTGATATTTCTGACCTAAATATTGGCCAGTCTGTTAAAATTCAGGATATTAAGCTTGATAACGTTACTATTCTTGCTGCTCCAAACGTTGTATTGGTAAGTGTTAACACTACCCGTGCTGCTATGGCTGCCGCTACCGAAGCTGCTAAAGCTAAGAAGTAACAAAACCTGGTTTTTAGATATAGCAAGCCCCCGACGTTTTCGTCTGGGGCTTTAGTTTTTGAGCCAACTTACACGTACCTGCCATTCCTCAATTTTGAAGTCGTGCGTAGAGTCACTTAGGGCCTTTAAGTCTACACCCCGCTTGGTAAATATATACCCGGCATCGCGCTCGTCAAACTCTGTTATTATAGCCTGCGGATGGTGTTTTTCCATAAAACCATGGTCGTTAAAGTAGTTTTCCCACACGGGCATAGTGATGTTCTTGCTTTGCCAACAAGCTGTTGCGGCCCATGTACCTAACATAACCCGTTTGTTATCCGAATGAGCTGCTACATAATCATTCATGCTTTTTATTACGAAGTTGCGCCTGCCAAAGGCTTGAAAGGTATTTACCGAGCCATTAACTACTATCAGCATTGATAGTATTAGCCCAACTTGTTTTAATCTGGTAAATACTACTTGTTCAAACAGTAAAATAGTTAGCATACTAATAGCTAAAAAAGTTGCTACCAAATATCGGCTGGGCAGGTTTAATACGGGTAGTTTATGCAGCTCAACAATCAACCATACTAAGCAAAAATATATGGCATGGAGGTTATAATTATACTTGGAAAATGCTTTAAAATAAGTGTTTCGGCTTACTATAAATACTATTAAAGCCACAACAAGTAACACAATAGAAATCGCTAAAACAGAGTCACCCGTTATCATATTCCAGTTAAAGCCAGCGCGGTCTATCAGCTGGGTAAATGTAGGCTCAAACTTCCCACTCACTTCCTGGTAGTATATTTTAATGTACAAAGCTTTATTACGAAGGAAAACGGTTAAAAATATGATTGTTGATACTATGATATTTACTGCTAGCGATACACCTAATGCAGTAGCATTTTTACGAATAGTTGCCTTGTTCTTTAAAGCATCTCTTACCGAGGTAATTCCTAACACAGCAGGCAAAATAGCCATTACATATAGGTGGTTGGTTTTAACTAAAACCGCAGCCATGCCAAACAAAGTGGCATATGCTATTGCTATGTTACTTCCTGTCTTAACATACACTAGGTAGTAATTTAAAATCCAGATGATACACGATGCTGCCAGCATCTCGGCCATGGCAAAATGGCTGTAGGTAAACACCATGTACTGCAAGCCAATAATACCTATTGCAAAGGGTTGGTATTGTTGGGTTATATGTTTGTAGGTAAACCTGTATAGTGTAATTGCAAAGAATAGTAAAATAGCTAATCGTGCCACCCAAAGGTGTGTGCCCAATAGTGCAAAAAAGGGTAGGAGGTAGGCTGAAAAGAATGGTGCTTTGGCAACACCGTCAGTTTCATTTATATCAAATTGCCCATGGTTTATGTAGTTGCGTACCTGGCTGGTATAAAGGCCTTCATCAGTATAAGCACCGCGGCTGCCCCAGGCTAATAGGCCATCAGGGTCGGCCTGCAAAAAAGGCAGGTGCATAGCCACCAGCAACACAATACAAATTGGTAATGCAAGCCTTTTTATCATTGCCGAAAGATACATACCTTTCAGCATAATTATAACTGAGCGTATGGATTTTGGACGTGTAAGCCCCGTAGAACTTGAAAATGTAGTTTTTAGTTTACCTAAAGACTCAGTAGAAACTTCTCGGGTGCTAAAAGCTGCAAAAAGCAAAATAAAACCAGTATTTTACTTTGGTTGTGCCAAATGGGGTCGTAAAGACTGGATTGGCAAGCTGTACCCGCCTAAAACAAAAGAGGCCGACTTTTTAAATTGGTATGCCAGATATTTCAATTGCTTGGAGCTAAACGCTACTTTTTATAAAATACCCGATGAGAAGACGGTTGCCATTTGGCGAGAAAAAGCAGGTAGCGGATTTATGTTCAGCCCTAAAATAAGTAGCAGTATATCTATGAATTTAGAAAAAGGTAAGCACTATACCGATGAGTTTTTGAAAGGTATCTCAGCCTTTGGTAATAGTTTGGGGCCTTGCTTTTTGCAAATGCACCCCAACTTTAGCCCTGCAAAGATTGATATTTTGCAATCGTATTTAGAATGGTTGCCTACCGACCTTGAATTGTTTGTTGAAGTGCGCCACCCCGATTGGTTTGCAGGCGATAACTTTACCAATTTGTCAGCCATGTTACAGAATGCAGGCAAAGGCTTTGTTATTACTGATACGGCAGGCCGCCGCGATGTTTGCCACATGCGTCTTACTACACCTACTGCATTTATTCGCTTTGTAGGCAACTCGCTACATAAAACCGACTATAAACGTATTGATGATTGGGTAGAGCGTATTGATAAATGGGTAAATGAAGGCTTAACGCATCTTTACTTTTTTATGCACCAGCACGATGAGCTACACTCACCTGAGTTGATTAAATATACCATACAACGCATAAACGAACGTTGCGGGGTAGACATACCTGTGCCTGTATATTTATACGAGAAAGAGGGGAGCAGGGGGCTGTTTGATTAATTAGTACTGCCCTGTGGTACAAAACTGGGTAGGGCATCATAAATAGCCTCCTGAATGTTGGAGCGCACGCCCAGGCTGTTTATCTTCTTATTTTCAGCATCAGGGAAAACCCTGTTTGAAAGGAATATGTAAACGGTATTGTTATCAGGGTCGGCCCAAACCTGTGTCCCAGTGAAGCCTTGGTGGCCATAGCTTGACATCGAAACGCAATCGCAGGTAGGGCCTGGTTCTCCCGGAGGTGATGGCTTGTCAAACCCAATTGCACGGCGGTTGTTTTTGCAAAACTGGCACTTGGTAAATTCTTTTACCACATCTTCGTTTAAATATCTAACACCACCGTATACACCTTTATTTAAAAGCATTTGCAGAATGATGGCAAGGTCGTTTGCATTAGAAAATATACCTGCATGCCCGCATACACCGCCCATCATGGCTGCACCCTGATCATGCACATAACCGTGTATTTGCTGGTGGCGGAATATCTTATCGTTTTCAGTGGGTATTATGCGGTCTTTTTCAAAACGGTCTAATGGGTTAAAGCCCATTGTTTCTAAACCCAATGGCTTATAAAACGTAGTGTTAAGAAAATCTGGCAAAGCCATACCTGTTTCCTTTTCTATTATTAACTTAAACAGGTAATATCCCATATCGCTATACTTGTAGCCCGATTCTGAAAGCAACGGAGATTCAATAATCGCTTTGTAAATAGTATCTACATAGCTTTTACGCATGTACATATCGTTTGCTACCTTAAGCGTAAACTCGCCTGTTTTAGTGGTGCTGTATATACCATCCACATAGCCAGAACCATTTAATGTCTTTTTAAAGAACGGTATCCATGGTTGTAGGCGTGCCTGGTGTGTAAGTATGTCAATGTTTTTCAACGGGCCTTTGTTGGTGCCTTTCAGTTCTGGCAGGTAATCTTCCAGACGCTTATTTACATCAAATTTTCCTTCGCCTGCCAGTTTCATTAGCGATATGGTAGAAGCCATAATCTTGGTTACAGAAGCAATATCAAATATGTCATCGGTTTGTTCTTTTATACCTCCGACATATGTGTGATTACCAAAGGCTTTTGAGTAAAATACCTTTTGGTCTTTAGCTACTAAAACCACACAGCCTGGGAAAGCACCTTGCTTAATATAGCTCTTAGCTAAAGAGTCTATTTTGCTGATGTCTTTGGTTTTGATATTTAGCTCTTCGGGTAAAGTGTACTTAAAGCGGATAGGCTTTCCTGTAACTTCGCCTTGGCCCGATTTAAACCAGTTAGATGCTGTTACAGGTAGTTTTCCACTAACGCTTATGCCACCAAACAAGGCCTGAGCACTCATGCTTTGAGTAAATTTGCTGTCCTCATAAGCCATAACCACTGCAGCAGTATTTTTGGTAGGGGTTAGCTTGCTTAAGCTGTATGGGTTTGCAAATACAACAGTAACCACTTTACTTTTCTTCTCAACCTGCTTAATAAAGGCGGCAACGTTATCGGTTATAATAGTGTTTTTAGAAAATGAGCGCTTGGGGTTATGCAGGCTAATGATAACGGTGTTGTAATTAGCCAAGTCGGCAATAGTTGGAGATGTAGCCGTTGCAGCATCTTCAGCCAAGGTAAAGCACTTTATAGGTGCGTAATTTTTTAGGTTGGTTTGGAATATATTACCTGTAGCGCCATCAATAGCTACCGATGCGATTTTTAATGTATCTAACCTACGGAAAGGGATAATGCTGTCTTTATTAATAGCCAGAGTTATAGCACCTTCGGCCAGTTTGTAGTTCAGCAATTCGCTGTTTACGTTGTTAAGGTCGGCATTAAGGTTTTTCAGGCTGATAGGTTTACGCTTATCTAAGCTAAACCATTTTTTAGCCAATAATATTTTCTTGCAACGGTCGTCAATATCCTGTTGGCTTATCTTTTTGTCGGCAATGGCTTTTTTTATCTGGTCTATAGCTGTTGGAACATCTTCAGGATACAAGAGTATATCGTTACCAGCCAACAGGGCCTTAACATCAACAAAGCCCGGTGTATTGTTAGAGGCAACACCTCTCATATTTAATGCATCAGTAAAAACAAGCCCTTTAAAACCCAATTCGTTCTTAAGCAAATCGGTAATTATGGGTTTAGAAATGGATGATGCTGTTTTTGTAGAATCTAACGCAGGAACTGAAAGGTGGGCAACCATTATACTACCTACTCCAGCGTCAATCATTTTGCGAAAGGTATAAAGCTCAAGGCTATCAAGGTGCTTGCGGTTGTGTGTAATGGTGGGTAGTGATTTATGCGAGTCGCTATCAGTATCACCATGTCCGGGAAAATGCTTGGCTGTTGCCATAATGCGGTTATCCTGCAAACCTTTCATGTAAGCAATGCACTTACGGGCTACATTTATTTTATCCTCACCAAACGATCGTGTATTGATAACAGGGTTGTTGGGGTTATTATTAACATCAGCCACCGGAGAGAAGTTGGCGTGTATACCAATGCGTTTGCATTGACGGGCAATATCTGCACCCATTTCGTATATAAGGCTGTCGTTTTGTATAGCTCCCAGCATCATTTGGCGGGGGTAGCGCACTGTACTATCCAGGCGCATAGATAAGCCCCACTCGCCATCAATAGAAATAAACAAAGGAACTTTTGCCTGCGATTGGTAAAGATTAGTAAGCTTAGCCTGCCTTTCTGGCCCGCCCTGAAAAAAACACAGGCCTCCAATTTTATAGTTTTTTACAAGGTTTGATATGTGGTTAACATGAGCCTGGTCTTTATTACTAAAGGCAGCAACCATAAACAATTGCCCAATACGCTCTTCGGGTGTCATGGTTTTTAATGTAGAGTCAGCCCATCTGGCATTTTCAAATAAAAATGCAGGGTCAATCTTATCGGCTATAGCCAGCGGTCTGCCAGGGCTGCTGGGTAATGGGCCTCCTTCCCAACGTATGGTGGCTTTTATTAATACTATTGTCAGTATAAACGTAACTAAAAGCGCTGCTTTTTTCAATGTTTTTTAAAGGCTAAAAATGATTGCTAAAGGGATAGTGCAAATTTTGTGCAATTCGTTTTAGCTTTTATATAGTTAGTGCAGAATTATTAACAATAAGACCCATGAAAAGATTAATTATTTAAAAGCAACCTTAAGCCATGAGAAAAAAAATAGTGAAATTAAAGATTATACAAATCCCTCGCCCTTTTCAATCTTTATCTGATTTACTATCTCTTTTATCTCCTGTTCTTCCTCTTTTTTACAAATCAAGAGTGTACTTTCTGTATCAATAACAATATACCCTTCAAGGCCTTGTATTACCACAAGTTTATCGTTATCCATGCGCACCATGTTGTTGCCCGACTCATAAAACATAGCATGCTTGCCAATAACGGCATTGCCGGCTTTGTCTTTTTTAGTTTGCTCGTAAACAGAGCCCCATGTACCTAAATCGCTCCATCCGAAACCAGCTTCAATTACCAGTACGTTTGTTGCTTTTTCTAATATTCCGTTATCAATAGATATTCCGGGGCAAACCAAATAAGTTTGGCGAATATAATCCCACTCTTTGTTGGTGTTGTAAACATTCAGGTTTTCTTTAAACAGGTCGTTAACCTCAGGCAGGTATTCGTTAAAAGCAGCCAAAATATTTTTTAACGACCAAATAAAAATGCCAGCATTCCAAACAAATTCGCCACTGTCAACAAAGGCTTTAGCCAGTTCCAGTTCAGGCTTCTCTGTAAAGGTTTTCACTTTTTTTATTGAGCTGTCTAACCCAACAATTGGTTTAGTGCTAAACTGAATGTAGCCATAGCCAGTATCAGGACGGGTGGGTTTTATTCCAATAGTCATTAAGCTATCGGTAGTGGCAGCACTCTCTAAGCCCAGTTTTACATTGTCAAGAAAAACATCCTCGTTAAGTATAAGGTGGTCTGACGGGGTAACAACTGTAACTGCATCAGGGTCTATAGAGCTTATTTTGTAGCTGGCATAAGCAATGCAAGGTGCTGTGTTGCGGCGCGCTGGCTCGCAAATAATATTAGATACTGCCATTTCAGGCAGTTCTTCCTTTACAAGTTCTAAATAATCGTTGTTGGTAACAACATAAATACGCTCAGCGGGCATAATTTTTACAAACCGATCGTATGTCATGCGCAAAAGCGATTTACCTGTACCCAATATATCTAAAAATTGTTTGGGTTTTTGCGTACGGCTTAAGGGCCAAAAGCGGCTGCCTACGCCGCCTGCCATTATAATACAATAACTTTTCGGCATTGGGCTTAAGATAATTTAGCTAACGCGCTGCGTAGGTTTTCAATAATCGAATCTATTTCTTCTTTTTTGCTTACACCAACAGAAATTCGGTACCATGGAGAATTATCGCCAGAACCGAAGGCATAAAAAGGTACAATAGCCAGTTTAGCCTCGTTTAGCAGGTACGATGTAATATCTTTTGTTGTTTCTAATACTTTACCATCTGCTTTTTTCATGCCGTGTAGGTTAAACTTAACAGTAAGGTATATTGCAGCTTGTGGTGATATTGCATCTACTTTAAATCCTTCGGCCTTAAGTGCTGAAAAGCCTTTGTAAAACTCAACCAACCTGTAGTTTAGTTCATCTTTAAAGTTTTCAAGGTAAGCATCAACCGCTGCATCGTTTTTAAGAAATTTTGCTGTAGCAATTTGCTCAGCCTTAGGCGACCATGCTCCAACGTGGGTCAGTATCGATTTCATTTTATCGATAATGTATTTGCTGCCGAAAGACCAGCCAACTCTTACGCCAGTAGCGGCAAAGGTTTTAGAAAGTCCATCAATAAACACGGTATAATCGCGCAGTTCGGGGCGCAGGCTAATAGGGTCGTAATGTTTAGTTTCACCATAAGTAAGTGCCCAGTAAATCTGGTCGTACATTAGGTATAGTGGTTTTTCTTTTGGTCCACGGCGATTATTTTCTTCTACTACCAAATCGCAAATAGCTTCCAGGCCTTCTTTGGTAAAGGTGGTGCCGGTTGGGTTTAGCGGAGAGCATAATGCCAGCAAAGTAGCTTCTTGTAAGTAAGGCCGTATCTCATCGGCTGTTGGCATAAAATTATTTTCGGCACGTGTCTCAATCATTATTGGCCTGGCGCCAGAAAGGTGGCAATAGTGGTTATTGTTCCACGATGGGGTTGGAAATATCACCGCATCTCCCGGGTCAATAACAGCCATGTATAATGAGTAAATCAGCGGACGGGCTCCAGCTGATATTAAAATCTCTTCAGTATCAAACGTAACACCTTGCACCCTTTGCAAAAAATGGGCAACTGCGGTGCGCAGTTCTAGCATGCCGTTAGCGGCAGGGTAGTTGGTTTGGTTATTATCTAATGCAAGTTTTATTTCCTCCCTAAGTAATTCAGGTATAGGGAAGATATTCGAATCAAAGTCGCCAATAGTAAGGTTATACACCTTTTGGCCCTGTTTCATCAGCTCGTTAATTTCTGCGGCTATTCGGATAATTTCCGAGCCGATTAAATTTTCTGCCATTTGCGAAACCCTCGGCTTCGCTGCTGAGTTAGTACTGGTTAGGGTCATAAGGCTGTGCAATTTGGCGCAAATGTAGCCAAAATTAGCCACTTTGCCAAGCGTGTTAATAAGTATGGTTTTGCCTTTATGGTATTGATAATCAATCCTTAAACGGGTTTCTCTTTTTCCACTCGTAGCCGCGTTCGGTGGCAAAGGCTTTAAGCATGTACTTTAAACCCAATTGCATGGGTTTGCTTTTTAGTTTGATGTAATTGTCAAGATATACAGGTTTACAGCCTATAATGGCTTTAGCTTCTAAGGCTGTGCGGCCTAGTTTTAACGTGTTTTTATGCAACAAGATACTGCGTTCAACACCGTGTAATAATATATTTGGGTATATGCAATATGTTTTGTTATCAGCTTCAGAGTACCCTATGTAGTAAACTTCATAATCGCCATTTTCTATTACCGATGTGGTAAAAGCCATCATTTTATCCCCTTTAAACCAGCCCCAAACCTCAAATTTTTCACCAAGCACGTTTTTCATATTTACGAAGTAATCGCCATTTAGTATTCCTATTTTAACTGACGAGTGGCCGCAAACATCAAGGTAAAGGCGTTCAATATCGGGCAAGTATGCTTCAATTTCGGATAGGTTTAGCAGGCGCGTAGTTAATTCCCAGCGCCCTACCTGCATTTTTTTTATGCGGGCTACGTATTTTTTTGTCAGGCTTTTAGTATAGTCGTCAAGTGTTTTCCAACCAGGGTTTAAGGTCATTTGCATAAAAATATCTTCGCCCATATGGGTAAAGCCCCAGTTCTTTGTTTCCAGTTGTTTTTTTAGCTGCACATCAACATCTTTAAGCATTAAGGCAGATGACTTTGTGGCAGATAGTAACTTATTGATAGCTTGCTTAAATGCTTTGTAAAATATATCGCTACTAATTGCCTGATTATTGAACCAATATGAAGGAAAACCTGTGTAGAAAAGGTTGCCCGCTACCAACAAGCCATAGCTTCGTTTTGATACTGTTTTATATACATGCCCCGCTATAGTGCCGGTGTTTGAAAAATCAGGGTAGTGGTCTTTATTAACCGCAAGGCGTTGCAGATACATACCGCCAACCATGACTCCATTAACAGTTAAAACTCCGTAATAGTGGGTCAGATTGTCAATTTTACTATCTTCAATATAAGCAAGGTTGGCCGTTTTAAATTTATGCCCTGCAGGTAACATCACATCCCAAGCCGTCGGTAATTGCTTATACGACTGAAAAATCTCTACCGATATAGATAAGCTTGGTGCTGGCGAGCATATTATGCTGGCAAAACAACTTTGGGCCTCTATTCTTATCGGATTTAATGATTGTATACTCACAGTATAAGTAATGACGCAAAGCTATATTTTATATTGTAAAATGGGGTAAAAAAGAAAAATGAACAGGTAGTAGTGTTAATATGTTCAAATAATTACTATATTTGCAGCCCTTAAAATTAATCTAAAGTTTAACAATGAGCAAACAGTACGAAACCGTTTTCATTATGACTCCCGTCTTGTCTGATGATCAGATGAGGGAAACGGTTGGGAAGTTTGAAAACTTCCTTAAAGAAAATGGTGGCACATTTGTGCACCAAGAAAACTGGGGCTTACGCAAGTTAGCCTATCCTATCAACAAGAAAACAACTGGTTTTTACCATTTGTTTGAGTACACTGCCGATAATGGCAATCTGGTCCAAAAGCTGGAAGTGGAGTTTATCCGCGACGAGCGCGTTTTACGTTTTTTAACCGTTTCTTTAGACAAATACGCTGTAACATATGCAGAAAAACGTCGCAAAGAAGGCTTCGGTAAAAAGAATAAGAAGAAAAAAGAAGAAACCGTAAACGAACAATAACATGGCAGCAGATCCACAAATCCGTTATTTAACCCCTCAGGCATCTGAGGTACGTAAAAAGAAATACTGCCGTTTTAAGAAAAGCGGTATTAAGTATATCGATTACAAAGACCCTGATTTCCTTTTAAAGTTTGTAAATGAGCAAGGTAAAATTTTACCACGCCGTTTAACAGGTACATCGTTAAAATATCAACGTAAAGTATCGCAAGCTATAAAGCGTTCTCGCCACCTGGCCTTAATGCCTTACGTAGCCGACTTAATGAAATAACGTTAAACCCCTAAGCAATTAGTTAAAATGGAAATTATTTTAAAACAAGACGTAAAAAACCTTGGCTACACAGATGATGTAGTTAAAGTTCGCGACGGCTACGGGGCCAATTTCTTAATTCCCCAAGGTCACGCTATACTAGCTACCGAAAGTGCAAAAAAAATACATGCTGAAACTTTGCGCCAGCGTGCAGGTAAAGAAACAAAAATACGTGAACAAGCTGCCAAAACAGCCGAAGCATTGAAAGAGGTTACTCTGCAAATTGGTACTAAAGCTGGCGACAGTGGTAAAATATTTGGTTCGGTTAACACTATCCAAATTGCTGAAGCCCTTAAAAAAGCAGGTTACGATATTGACCGTAAAAACATGACTATTGATGAGGACCATATCAAAGCACTTGGTACTTACACTGCTAAAGTTAAAATTTACAAAGACAT
>CAMBQF010000019.1 GCA_945869825.1 Chitinophaga pinensis
GGCGAGTTTGTTGCTATGTTTATCGGGTTAAACGCTGGTGAACAGGTTGGTAATGGTATAGTTTGTCCCGGATCACCAGTTACAGTAAAGCCTTGCATGGCCGATATTGCCATTACACCTGCGCCTGTATTTACCGGCTGACCTATGTAACGGAAACCGTTAGGGCTTGGTGGTATAAAGCGCTCTACCGATACTAAACCGCTTAAGCTGCCGGTAAATCCGCTGCTAAAGTCGTTGATGTAGGCAGTTGACGAAGCACTTGATATAGTTTGCAGGTTACCATTGGTTGTTAACTGACCTGCTCTTAGCTCTAGTGCAGTTGTTACTCTTACAACGTTACCACCGCTGGCTATAGTCAAGCCGTTGCTGTTGTTTGCCTGCAGGGTGCTGAATGTACCACCACCAGTTATGGTTTGCGCACCAGAAGTACCAGAGAAGATAGTTTTACCTGCGCCTGATACTATGGTAGAAGTTGTTCCTGTCCAGTTGCCTTTTACATCTAAGGTATATCCTGCTGCTATTGAAATTGGCGCGCCTCCGGTTATTGATACATCTTTACATGCACCCATTGCTCCGCTTGATAGGACTGGATCGTTAGCTAAGTTAGGTATAACAATGTCATCGCCAATTGTTGGCACCTGAGCTGGTGTCCAGTTGTTAGCATCGTTCCAGTCGGTACTTACTGAGCCATCCCATGTTAATGTACCGCAGTTATTAATTGCAACAGTAACAGCCTCAATATCTGTACAACCACCTACCGAGGTGGTCTTCTTGATATAGTAAGTGCCGCTGGTAGTTATAGCTGCCGGAGTCGATAATGCATTGGTATTATTTTGTGCATCCAACAGAGTTGGGAAATAATTTACAAAACCTGCTGTCGCGTTAATATCAGAATATACCGATGGGCTAGTAATGTTAACCGTAGCCGGAGAACATACAGGTGCAGGGTTTGTAATTACAAGGTTTGGCACATTGCTTACTGTTACCACTACAGGCTCAACATCAGAACATCCACCTGCGTCAGTGGTTTTCTTAATGTAGTAAGTACCGCTGGTGGCAATAGCATCAGGGTTACTCATGGCAATGTTAGCATTAGCATTAGCCAATGTTGTGTGGTAGCTAAGCGTACCTATTGTACCATTTTGGTCAAACACAACGCTACCAGATGTGATATCTACAGTGCCAGGATTACAAGCAGGTGCCGGATTTGTTATTACCAGGTTAGGCAATAAGCTTATATCTGCAACTACTAAATCATAATCGTAGCAACCACCAATGTTGGTTGTTTTCCTGATATAGTAAAAACCACTTACCGAAACAGCTGATGGGTTTAATATAGGGTTAATACCAGCATCAGCATCTGATGCTGAACTGTAATAACTTAATGAGCCTACTGTACCATTAGCATCGGTAACTATGCCCGCGGCTGTTAAATCAACAGTAGCTGGTGCACATACCGTAGGTGGGTCTGCAATAACAAGGTCTGGCACAGGGTTAAAGCTTACAACAACGGCTTCAACATCGCTGCAACCGCCTGACGTGGCAGTTTTCTTAATATAATAAGTACCTGCAGTGGTTATTGCATTAGGGCTGGCCATGGCAATATTAGCATTTGCATTAGCCAAGGTTGTATGGTAGCTTAAAGTACCGGCCACATTATTAGTATCAACTGCAACACCTGCTACTGTAATATCTACAGTTCCACCAGAGCATCCTCCAGTAGGGGGTGTAATTACTAAGCTAGGTGCTGGGTTAACTGTCATTGTAATTGGGGTTACCGGCGTTGCGGTATTGTCAGCTACTATACAGCCAGCGTTGCTGGTTAACTCTACAGTAACCGTATTGCCTGTAGCAAGGGTTGATGTTGCAAAAGTAGTCGATGCGCTGTTTTGTGCAGATACACCGTTTACAAAAAACTCATAACCCGGGGTAGTACCACCATTGGTTGGGGTGGCGGTAAATGTTACGTTAGAACCAGAACAAACTGCACCTACTGGGCTTTGTACTAATGTTACACTTGGCACAATACCTTGTGCTATTTGGAAATCACCATCAGCAGTAATAGCAGATGCCGTTAAGTCTGTTGATGATGGTGTTGGTGTAACAGTCGGGTATGTCCAGCCAGAGTTGAACCTGCCCACAACCAAATCAGTAGCTGTAGGCGCGCCTATAAGTTCTGCTGCCGTGTAGTTAAATAATGCGCTGTAGTTAGTAGCCGTTACACCACCGTTTACAAGTTTCCAGTATTGGTTAACGTATTTAGTTGTGTTTAAACACGATGAACCAATATTGGGGTGTGCACCAATAACTGCGCGTGCAGTATAGTTACCCGCACCCGAAACACCTGTAAACGATAACGAAACAGGAGTATAGTTGGTTAGGTTACCAACCTCAAAGTTTACAGTTGGGCTACCTGCAATTACAGGTTTGCGTAAGTTGCCATACACCCAGCCGTTAGTTTGCAAAACGCTTCCTGCTGCACCAATTATTACATTGTCTGTAGCAAGGGTAGTAGTTTTTAAAATACCACTGGTTAAGTTAAGCACACCGTTTACAGTAACACCTGCATTGGTAATAGTAACACCACTGCTGTTGTTAATAGTAAGGTTATTTACCGTTAGTGGCATACCGTTACCTGTAACCTGTGCGGCATTGTCTATATAAGTATAGTTAGCCGTTGTGCTATAGGTACGTGTGCCTGTGCTTCTTACGTTACCAGTATTACCAGTTGTAGTAATACCTGCAGCATCAGTAATACCGATAGTAGCTGTTGGGTCCAGGTTAAAGGCCGATGCTCCGGTGTTTAAAGAGTAGCGCGGTGTAATGCCGGTACCAAAGTTAAGTGTGGCACCGTTGGTAACATTCAATTGGTTTGATAGTGAAATATCGCTACTTACAAGGTTTACAGTAGTTCCTGCTCCATTAGCGGTAAACTTATCAAAAGTATACATTGATGTAGAGTTGGTAGACCGTGTACCTGAATAATGCTGGGTAAGGTCTATCAGGTTTTTAACACCTGCACCCGCAGTGGTTGATGCTGCAAACAGGGTAAAGTTATCTACTGCAAAATCAGCAGCGCCTAAAGTATTAAAGCCATAGAACCTGATTTTTACGTTAGGGTTATTGTTACACGACACAGGCAGAATTAGCGGGTCGGCAGGGAACTGCCATATACCCCAGTCTGTAGCAAACGATGCCAATAAATTCCATGTGCTGCCACCGTCGGTGCTATAGTTTACACCAACATCTGGCCATAGCTGGAATAACAGGTAATCTTCGTAGTTACAATAAATATCAAAGTCGATAGAAAGGGTTTGCAAGCCCGAAGTATTCAGCGATACCTCAATATATTCGCTTGGGTTGGTAGTTGGTGTTGCAGAAGCATCAGGCAGGGTACCTGTTATAGCAGTACCTGCGGCACCGCCGTATACTGCTGCACCTGCGCCACCTTGCGATGTAAAGGCGCCGCCTGTTTTGGTAAATGCGTTGGCAGAGTTTACTGATTGCTCTACTACGTTTTGGAATTGTGTGCGGTTAGCATTGTTTTCAAAATCATAATAAGCAACCGGTATACCTAATGGGTTTTCTACTACGCAAATAGTAAATGTTGGCGATGTTGACGCGCCTGCTGCGCTATCGTGCACACGCACATAGTATGTAACACCTATAGTAAGGCCACGGATAATTAACGATTCGGTACCACCTGCACCAGTAGCGTTAGAACATGAATTGGCAACCGCTGTGTAGGTAGCGCTGCCCGGGCATGTACCACTTAGTGTATATACCTGCACAACAGCATTAAAGCCTGTTGAACCTACAACAGTTACTGTGTGGGCTGTGCTGGTTGCAACAAATGAATACCAAACATCATCATCGGCAGTGCCGGCACAACCTGCAGGCACACCGTTTGTGCCTTGCGATGCTGTAGCCATTTGGGTTGTACCCACAACAGGGTTACACAAATCTGGCGATGCTAAAACAGTTGCATTACATGGGGCATCGTTTGCCGGTGGCAATGCTATACATAAATCAAATTCAGAGTTTACTGCGCTACCTGCTGTAAATACACGCACCCAGTAAGTGCCTGCGGCCAAAGTGCCCAACAGGCCAGACTCGGCCGTATTACAGTAAATAGAGGTACCTCCGCACGATGTGCTGTAGAATTGTATCACCCTATCGGTATTGCCCGATACGTTGGTCATACTATAACCTACACTGGTTGATGATGCTATTACAAATGAATACCAAACATCATCATCGGCAGTACCTGTACAAGGTGCCGCTACGCCAGATGCTGTAGCTGCGCCCGTGTTGGCGGTAACTGTGTTACAACCCGGTTGTAAAGTTGGGAAAGCAATAGCGCCCGCACAATCATCATTTGCCGGTGGCAACGCTAAACACAACGTAAAGTTTGATGTTACTGCGGCACCTGCCGTGTAAACCCTAACCCAATAGGTATTTCCACCTACAAGGCCAGTTAAATTTCCTGTTTCGTTAGTGCTGCAATAAATGCTGCCTACACCACAAGAGCTGTTGTAAAACTCAATAACCCTATCGCTGTTGCCCGATATATCAGTCATAGAATAGGTAAGTGTGGTGTAGCCCACAGGCTCAACAAAAGAGTACCAAACGTCATCGTCGGCAGTGCCTGTACAGTTAGCTACTAAGCTTTGGGTAGCACCAATAGTATTAACATCTACGTTAGTACAGCCCGGTGCCAGTGTTGGGAAATCTATTGCTCCGGCACAATCGTTATTAGCCGGTGGCAATGCTATACATAATGAGAATTGAGAACTAACGCCCGATGCAAAGGTATAAGCCCTTACATAATATGTAGCGCCTGGTGTTAAACCAGAAAGTACTCCTGTTTCAGGGTTGCTGCACAACAGGCTGGTTAAGCTGCCGCAGGTGCCACTGTAGAACTGAAGCACACGGTTAGTGTTTCCAGATATGTCTGTATTGGTAAATGATATAGAGGTAGAACCCGCAGGCATGGTAAATGTAAACCACACATCATCGTCGGCAGTGCCAGCACAGCCTGCAACAGATTGTGTAGCCCCCCCGGTGTTAACGTTTACACTGGTACAGCCTGCACCAAGTGTACCAAAGGCAATTGCACCCGTACACTCATTGTTTATTGGCGATATTGTTAAGGTATTGCCGGTAGCTGTGCCGTTAACTGTAACGCTTGCTCCTACTGTTGTAGCACCTGCAATAAATGTATTGCCGCCCACCGCGTTGGTGGCCACGTTGCCAACAACTAAATAACGGCGTATGCCACTTACTCCGGTTTGTCCGGTTATGGTAAAGCTCATCAAAGCGCTTAAGCTTTGGGGCGTAGATACTTGTACATCGCCACCATCCCAGGTGCCGCTGTTGTTAGCATCATAAAAAACCCTAATGCTGGTTATGTCTGATGATAATGCGCTTCCGCTGTTGTTAACGGTTAACGATGTAAAATCGTATGATGTTAACGAGCAAACAGGGGTAAGTGCAAAGCCATGCAACACTGTATTGGTAGTACCTGCCGCTATAAAACCTGTAGCCGGCGTGCCGGTGTTGGTTAGGTCTAAGCTTGCCACAGGCCCTGTTACAGCTATATTAAATGTTCCTCCTATATAATCATAGTCTTGCACTAATATATAATAAGTAACACCTGCTGTAAATGTTGCCGTTACGGTTTCTGTAGAGGTAGATGTTGTTGTAGCCTGTGCAAAAATAGTACCCGGGTAAGAGCCTGGGCACGATGGGCCTGCATACACACGTATGTCAAGGTCTTTTACCGGGCTTGGGCCGCTGGTAGTTATGGTATGGCTGCCAGTAGCACAAGGGGTAAACTTATACCAAACATCATTACCACCAGTAGAACCAAATGTTTCTGTAGCGTTGGTGGTAGTGCCTGAAATAGCAGGCGCGCCAACGGTTAAGTTAATTGCGTCTGCACAATCATCGTTAACTGGCGGATTTACTAAACAAATAGTAAAACCATCATTATCAGAGCCTCCATTGTATTCAAAAACCCTTACATAATAAACCCCGCCTACAATTAAACCCGTTAAGGCTACAGATTCTGTTCCGCCACATGCTGTAGCGTCAATACAACCCAGGCTGGTTAGCGTAGGCGATGGGCAAGAGCCTGTTGATGAGAAAAATTGCACTTCAGGATCGTACCCTACACTACCAAATAATGCATCGCAAAACAATGGAGAGCCTCCCAAACCGTCAACAATAACTATAGCCGACGATTGTGTAGCGGTAAATTTATACCAGACATCATCATCGGGGTTGCCGGTACAACTGTTGGGCACTGCCGATGCAGTTGCTGATGTTGTCCAGGTATTAGTAATTGGAGAACAACTTGCTCCGCCTGTTAATGTTACAGCACTACAAGGGTTATCATTAAGTACAACCCTTGTGCCGGCAGGGTTGGTAGCCGTTGGGGTGCGTGGTGTACCGCCTACGGTGCACGATGTTATTTGTGCATCAACAACGTTGCCAATGGTTGCCCCTGCGGCTATATCATACGCCAGCCAAAAATGGTTGGTTCCGTTAGCCAGTGCCTGTGTACCGGTTATGCTGTAGGTACCGTTAGGGTTAGCCTGTGCAGCACCAAATGGCGTTGCGGTAGAAAATGTTCCGGTATTACCGGTGTAGTACAACCTGGCGTTGGTTAAGTTTGCCGCATTGGTTGTGCCTGTTGTATTAAAGGTAATTGAGGTACAGTTTAATGGTGATATTGCGCCCGACATTACCACCTGTAAATTCACAATTGCGTAGTTGGTGCCGCTTGGCTCTACAGCTGCTGTAGATGCCTGCGCAACCGTGCACGAAGTAAACGATTGGTTTACCGCCGTTATATTTTGCAAAGTTGTAGTACGGTTTGTATTGGCAGTGCCACAGGCGGCATTAGTATTATAATGTATAAAATAAGTGCCTCCGGCAGTACCTGTCCATGTTAAAGGTGTTTGCCCAAAGGCCACCTGTGGGCCATTAAAGGTGCCAGACCTAACGGTAATATAAGCGCTGGCCAAATTCATTGTAGAAACAAAAGTATGGCCCGCCGTAACACCTGTTATCTGGTTATACTCTCCTTCATATTGATCTGTAGCTATTTGTGTTGTATTGCCCGGTGCAGGTGCTGCTACTGCTGCGGTGGGATATAGGCCACCCACCGGATTTGTACAACCACAAGGCGCATTTAGTGTTGTAAAAGTATATGCCGTGGGGCAAGTAGCTGTAGCGCAGTTGTTTTTAGGCACTACCCTCCAATAATATTGTGTGTTGGCTGCTAAAGCACCTGTAATGTACGAAGTACCTGCCTGGTTACTGCTAACCAATGGTGGGTTTGCTGCTGTTCCAAAATAAACATCGTATAATGTGGCGCCTGCAACAGCCGTCCAAGCTACAGAGCTTACTGCACCATTGCCTGCGTAGCAAACCCCGGTGGCATTGTTTGCAGGTGTTATACCTGCCGATGTACAAGGAAGTGTAGCGCTATTTATAGTTACCGACGGAGAAGTATAAACAACATTACCCGGGCCGCCGCCGTTAGTATTATTCGCAAACCAGAAGTTACCTTCATTTACAACGTCAAATGTAATGTTATTAGAACCCGCTGCAGGGGCAGTCATAGCAAACGTGTAGGTTTGTTGTGCCCCCGGGGCTAAACCACCAGCATCTACCCTAACAAGGTAATCAGGGTCTCCGTTCCATTTACAACCTATATTAATGTCGGGAGATGCATTAGTCCAGGTACTAGTGCCTGAATTTCTAACCGTAACAGTAACGTTTTGTGTTTGGCCTGCACACCACGATGATGGCACACTCGCAGATACCCATTGCGACTGCCAGGCAGGGGGAGCTGGCGGGCAGGTTAATCGAAAGTTTATATTTCCCGCAATATTAGTTTCGGGATCTAAAAGAAAGTAATATTGAACACCTGCGGTAAGCGGTATGTTAACGTTACCGTTAGAGCCATTATTTTGCTGGATATCGTCTATATATGTCCAACCTGTTATGCCGCATCCACCAGAAGCCGCTTTGTAATAATAATCAATATAAGTAGTAGTAGTACCTGATACATGGGTTGATACTATATTATAGTTACCCGTTTGCGTAGGGGTAAATGAATATATTTTTTCCTGTCCGGGTGTTGCATACGCAAAACCCTGCGTTTGCATATTCCAAGCACTTCTATCGGCAGCAAATACAGCTGAAGTATTAGTATTACAGGCTGAGATATTGGTTATAGTTTCACAAGGATTAATATAAAAATACCTAACCCGCGCTGCTGCACTTAGAGTATTACAAGAAAACCTTGTTAATAAAATAGAGTAATTGCCTGAAGTTGGACATAACCATGAAATTTTAGACTGCGAACCGCAAAAATCATCATCTTGAACTAATAGAGTTCCGCCAGTAGTTGCACTATAAAGCCTTAGGTATGTATCGTTCGACGATAACCCACAAGTTTCAAAAACATACGTGCGCCCTGCAGTAGCGGCAAAATTAAACGCCCTTCTTCCTGAATTGTAAGAGGTTGTTAATTGTGGGGTTGTAGTAACTGTAATTGCAGTGTTATTTGCAGCCGCACCACAATACTGTGCGCTTGCATTTTGTACAAATGCAAAAAGCACAAACAATAGCATAATACTTCTGTATGCTTTTGCTGTTTTTAATAAATTGTAAAAATTACTCATAAGCTAAAAATTATGAATTGATGAATTGGTTGGATATTATAGGTTGGTGTAATACTATGCAACTGGCTTTATGTCCAATTTCTTCTTGACACGGAAGCCTTAATAAGTTTGCAAACAACAGCCTTTGAGCATAAAGATGCCCAAATACAGCCAAAGCCTTACAAACTGCAGCAATCAATAAAACAGAAATTAATATAAAAAAACTTACCATAACTAAGGTTCCTATTTAGTTATGAAATACAATTTACCACTCTAAACTATTAGTAATAAGATAGTTACGAAGCTAGCTGAGTTTAAACCGAAAAATAGTATGTGTGTAATTAGATAGGTAAATGTTATTTCATAAGCATTATTAAAAAATTCCTTACATTGTATATGTTAGAACAATGTTAAAATATTAATCTTAAAAAAACAAGCACTTATTAAAAAAAATAAGACAGTTATTTGTAAAAATCCGCCGAATGCTTGATTATGTAAGAGAATTAGCAGTTAAAAAAAAAGGCTCAGTATTAAAAATATACTTTTTAGCTTAAATTTTCGTTAATTTGAAAACCAAAACGGTACAAAACAGATAAAAAATCTAACATACCACTGCACCTATTATATATACAACGTTGGGAAAGGAATACAACATAACCATACAAAAGGCAGTAAAGCTGATGGACGATGAAGTATATCGGCAGTTTACCGCATACCTTCAAAGTATCAAGGCCGACATGTCGTTAAAACTGGCAAACGCAGTATCGCGCCGGTTAGATGTGGTAAATAGTTCAGACCAACTGGCACAGGCTGTTTATGGCAAAGTTGATACCAAAACAAAGCAAAACTTTAACCAGCTGGCATCGCACACTTTCAGGCTTACGGGGTACATAAGTGCCAGCTACCCAAACTACCTGCTGCACAACGTTGGCCGTATAGAAAAACTAATAAACGAAGGCAAAACCGCCGATGCAAACCGCCTTTTGCTGTGGCTGTATGATATTGCCGAAAAGATAGAAGACTTTACAACCCTTGCCGCTGTACTTAAAATACAGGCGCAACAGGCAATTTTGGCCCGTGCCTACTCTGAAAACCTTAGGTTGCACCAGGAAATTGACAAAGTGCTGGATAACGAGCGCCTGATGAATGAATTTTTTTACCGCATACGCAAGTATTTTAATGCTGCCCTGCGCGATAAAGAAGTGCAAAAGGTAGTTGATGAAAATATTACCTGGTTTGAGAGCCACGCAAACAATGCAGCCAAAACAATCAGCTTGTTTTGCAAAGTGCAGATAATACATATATACTACTATTATAAGCAATCTGAGTTTTTTAAGCCCGACACACTGGAAATGATTAAAAAGTGCGAAGATGAACTGGAGGCCAACCCCTACCTGGTTTTTCCTTACCTTTTTGATTTGCCAAGCAAGCTGGCATACCTGCATTTAAATATGGCTACATCTCAGCTCGATTCGCCAACATCGCGCAATATATTTAAACGCCTAACCCATGTTGAGCGGATACCCAAATACTGGAACAGCTATGTAAACCACCCTATGATTTACGCACTGGCCATACAGGCATCGCACCTGCTGTCTAAATACCAGTACCTTATACATAAACCAAACTACGTAAGCCAAATACCAGCCGTAAGCCGCGAAACTATTGAATACCTGCGCCGCACCTGTATAGAAGAACAGCAAAAGCCGCTGTACAAAGAGCATGTAAACGATAGTATATACCTGACTATTACCCTTGCCGCCATATCATTACTTTGTGGTGCCGATAGCATTAAAAAATCTACCGACGATTTAGAAGAACTGATGATTACCTATCAGCAAATTCCATTTTCAGAAAGCATAGATACCATATTTATTTGCCTTATAATAGGCTATTTTGTGCAGGGTAAATATGCTAAGTGTAACGATACCTTTAAACGCTACCTTAAACTATCTACCCACCGTGTAAGTATAGCCGTAAATGAAAAAGGCATTTACAGCTACTACTATGTATCGCAATGGTTGCACACAGGGCGTAAGCAATACCTAAAAAAAATAAAAGAGCATCTAGAGTCTATAGAAGGGTCGCCAGAAATGGCAACCATGCACCAAAGCCTGGTTGAAATGGTGGTAGACTATAACATACCATTAAACGAAAAATGATAAATCCTAACGATATAAAAGAACTTGCAGGCCGCTTTTTGCCCGATGTGGTAGAAGTGCGCAGGCATATGCACACCCACCCCGAATTATCATTCCAAGAGTTTGAAACATCGGCTTATATACAAAGCAAGCTTACCGAGTGGGGCATACCTTTTAAAAACAACATTGTAAAAACAGGCATTGTAGCTACTATTGAGGGCAAAAACCCACAAAGCAAAACCATTGCCCTGCGTGCCGATATTGATGCACTGCCTATTGTTGAAGAAAATGATGTTTCCTACAAATCGGTAAATACCGGTGTAATGCACGCCTGTGGGCACGATGCCCACACCTCATCGCTACTGGGTGCGGCACGTATACTCAACACCCTTAAAAATAATTTTGAGGGCACGGTGCGTATGCTTTTTCAACCCGGCGAAGAGCGCATACCCGGCGGCGCTAAGCTGATGATTGAAGAGGGTGTGTTAGATAACCCGCGCCCCCACTCTATTTTAGGCCAGCACGTATTACCGCAGCTAGAGGCCGGCAAAGTAGGTTTTAAAGGCGGTATGTTTATGGCATCGGCCGATGAGATTTATGTTAACGTGCACGGTAAAGGCGGCCATGGCGCTATGCCCCACCTGGCTATAGACCCTGTATTGATTGCCGCTCATATAGTAGTGGCCCTGCAACAGATGGTAAGCCGCCGTAGCAACCCGCTGGTACCAACCGTACTTACCTTTGGTAAAGTAGTAGCCAACGGCTCTACCAATATTATTCCTAACGAGGTGTATATGGAAGGAACCTTCCGCACTATGAATGAGGAATGGCGTGCCAAAGCACACGAGATTATGAAAACCACTGCCGAAAGCCTTGCCCAAAGTATGGGGGCTACCTGCGAGTTTAAAATACTAAAAGGCTACCCCTTTTTGGTTAACGATGAAGACCTGACAGAACGTGCCCGCCAAGCCGCTATTGAATTTTTAGGTGCCGATAATGTGGTGCAATTAGAAAGCCGAATGACGGCTGAAGACTTTGCTTACTATACACAACTTATGCCGGCGTGTTTTTACCGCTTGGGCACAGGCAATTTAGCACGCAACATAACATCAGGCATACACACCCCAACATTTGATATTGACGAGAGCAGCCTTGAAACAGGTATGGGCCTTATGGCTTACTTAGCTATTAAAGAGCTGGCTTTATAAGTGTAGGTGCGCAGCATCATATTTATAAAAGAAAACACCAGCAACCCAAAAATAAGGCTTGAGAATAACAGGTGTATAGGCTGCACCGCAGGTGGTATTGCAAAGTAGGCCATAACCGCACCGCTTACAATCTCTAAAAAAGTAAATATACCGGCTGCAAAAAGCGGTTTAAATATACCTGTGTTTTGCCTGTAGTACCTAAACACCTGCATAAACAAGTACCCCAGCAACCCAGCCCATACTAAAGAAAATGTACGGTGTATAAAAAATATACCCGGAAGCAAGCCTATCCAATACTCTCGGTCTGTGTTGCCTGTGGCATTGGCAATGGTGTCTACCTCTTCGCGCACCTGGGTACCCATTAATACCTGAAAAACAAACAGCCCTATAACCAGCCAAAACAAGTTGCGTATGGTGTGCGATACTTTAATGGTAACCGGGTTAGCTATATTCACAGCACGCTCATATAATATAGTAAACGTTATAGAAGTAATAATAGCGAATGACACCATCATATGTATAGTAATACTGCTTACCTCCAGGTTGCTATAAACCACCTTAGCACCCAGCCACGCAGCCAGCATTATTAATACAAGGCTTAGCACTGCCAAGCCTATAAGGCGTTTATTGCTTTTCCAATAGGCAAAAGAACAAACCACTGCGCCCAAGGCTACCAACCCAAGCAACGCACCCAGCAGGCGGTTAATATACTCTACCCAGGTTTTAAAAGCCTCAAAATCGGCAATGGTTTTACCTTCTACCTTAAAAATCTCTTTATAATCAGGAGGCAGTTGCGATATGTCGGTTGGCGGAATGTATTGCCCAAAACACTTAGGCCAGTCGGGGCAACCCATACCCGAACCTGTAGTGCGCACAACAGCACCGGCCAATATTACCAAAAACGTTAAAACAAGGGAACTAACTAAAAACCTACGGAACCAAACTTTCATAAAGAATACTGTTTGCTGAGACAAAGATAGTTGGTAAAATCATTGCCTACTTGTGATAAAAATTATTAGTTGAAATTTTTATATTTGTCTACCCTAACATCAAAAACATGAAAAAAATATTTACACTATTTTTTGTGTTAACCCTTGCATCTTTTAGCTTAGCACAGGCACCACAAAAATTTAACTATCAGGCCATTGCACGGAATACTACAGGTATTGAATTAGCCAGCCAAAACATTGGTTTACGCATCAGTATTTTAGATGGCAGCCCATCGGGAACGCTTGTTTATCAAGAAACACATGCTATTACTACCAACGCATTTGGCTTAATGAACCTAAGTGTAGGGAGCGGCACTGTTGTAAGCGGCACATTTGCTACCATTGCCTGGGGCAGCGGCAGCAAATTTATCAAAACAGAAATTGACCCTACGGGTGGCTCTAACTACAGCGTAGCCGGTACTACCGAATTAATTAGTGTACCATATGCATTATATGCAGGACAAGCACAAAGCGGCCAGGTTGGCCCAACAGGTCCTACGGGGCCAGGCGGTGGTGCCACAGGCCCTACCGGCCCACAAGGAGCCCAAGGCTTTACTGGCGCTACAGGCCCAACAGGTGTTGGTGCTACAGGTGCCCAAGGCCCAACAGGGCCAACAGGAGTTGGCACTACAGGTCCACAAGGCTTACAAGGCAATACAGGCCCACAAGGGCCAACAGGCGCAGGCACAACAGGAGCTCAGGGGCCAACTGGTCCGGGTGGTGGTGCTACAGGCCCCACGGGCCCGCAAGGCGTGGCAGGAAATACCGGAGCACAAGGCCCAGCTGGGCCAACAGGTGCAGGCGTAACAGGCCCGCAAGGCCCAGCAGGTCCTACCGGAGCGCAAGGACCAACAGGGGCGCAAGGCTTACAAGGTCCAACAGGCCCTGGCTCTGTTAACGGAACCCTTAATTATGTGCCTAAGTTTACAGCAACTACAACATTGGGCAACTCGCAAATTTTTGACAATGGCACAAGCGTGGGTATTGGCAATACCAACCCACAAAGCAAGTTACATGTTACGGGCGATGTTAGGGTTGAAACCACAGGCCAGGCCGGAGTTAATATTTATGGTGCTACCCTTAGCGCAATGCGTTTATATAGCAACAATAATTTTATTGGGGCTATATGGAACAACCCAACGCAAGATGCTGATGCTATATTTATTTCTAACAATGCTAACGAGCCTACACTTGTTATTGACGGAACCGATAATGTGGGTATAGGTACATTTGCTCCGGCTGAAAAGCTACATGTTTTAGGTGGCGACATGCAACTAGAAAGCGTAAACCCCTATTTTTATATCAAAGGCAACACAGGTAGTGGTTTTGCGGGTGTTAGTATTGTTGATAATAGCAATGCTGTAAAGGGCAATATTGGCTGGGATGTAGCTGCAGATGTAATTAAAATTACACGTAACTCGTCAACAGCGGCCATTGCCATAAATAGTTCGCGGCTAGTAGGTATTGGCACAGTAACCCCCACAAATGCCCAATTGCATGTGGTTAGCACATTAGCCAATGCCGGGTTGTTTGAAACAAGTAATACATCAACAGGCGGTGCGGTAAATGGTACTAATACAGCCACAGGCTCAGCCGATGGCGTAGGTATTAGGGGGTATGCAATAACGGCTAACGAGGGCTATGGCTTTGGCGGAAGTTTTGAGGGCAATTACATAGGTGCAAGTGGTACAGTAAATACAACAGCAACATTTGGTACTTATGGTTTACAGGGCAGTGCAAGTGGAGCAGGAGGCATAAGGTATGGCGTATCGGGCACAGCATCTGGCGGCACATTTAACTATGGATTGTATTGTATTGGCAATGGGGCTTATACCGGTACCTGGACACAGGTATCTGACCGTAAGTTTAAAACCAATATACAAGATATGAGCAGCACCTTAGCTAAGCTTATGATGGTTCAGCCAAAAACCTACGAGATGCGTGTAAACGAATACCCAGCACTAAACTTTGCTACAGGCACCCAACTAGGCTTTGTTGCCCAAGAGTTAGAAACTATTTTTCCTGAACTGGTAGAAAATGGCGCTGCCCCGGGCGTAAATAAAGAAGATGTAATAAACTACAAGGGCGTAAACTACATTGGTATGGTTCCTGTGCTTACTAAAGCCATACAAGAACAACAGGTTATTATTGATGATTTAAAGAAACAAAACGAAAATCTTTCTAAACGTTTAGATGCATTAGAGAAAAAATAAAACTTAGCTTATAATACTTTTAAAAGCGGGCTTATGGCCCGCTTTTTTGTTTAATGCAAAACACTTTATACTGTAATATGTTTGTTTGCTAAAACTTACCATCGTGGTAATTCATTATTAATTACATTTGTTGCCATTAATGGCTACCATAGAGCAGATTAAAGCACCAATAGCAAAGGAAATGGACGAGTTTGAGTCCACATTCCGCCATTCTATGAAAAGCTCGGTGCCGCTGCTCAACACAATTACCCACTACATAGTAAAACGCAAGGGCAAGCAAATGCGGCCCATGGTGGTGTTTTTAACCGCCGGCATGTGCGGTGGCATTACAGAAAGCACCTCCCGTGCGGCTGCCCTTATAGAATTATTACACACCGCCACGCTGGTGCACGATGATGTGGTAGATGATAGTAATGAGCGCCGTGGCTTCTTCAGCATAAACGCCCTTTGGAAAAATAAAATAGCAGTATTGGTTGGTGATTATCTTTTATCTCGCGGCCTTTTACTTTCTGTTGAGCATGGCGAGTTTGACCTGCTTAAAATAACATCGAACGCTGTACGCGAAATGAGCGAGGGCGAACTGATGCAGATGGAAAAAGCCCGCAGGCTGGATATTAAAGAGGAGATGTATTTTACCATTATCCGCCAAAAAACAGCATCGCTTATTGCATCATGCTGCGCATCGGGCGCATGCAGCGCCGACCCTACCGACAAGGACCAGATAGAACGTATGCGTTTGCTGGGTGAAACCATTGGCATTGCTTTTCAGATTAAAGATGATTTGTTTGATTACGAGCTTACCAACAAAACCGGCAAGCCCAGCGGTGCCGATATTAAGGAACGCAAAATGACCCTGCCACTTATCAATGCACTGCAAAATTCATCAGACAGTGATAAAAAACGTATTATCAACATTGTAAAAAACAATAACAACGACCCCAAAAAGGTTGCCGAAGTTGTGAACTTTGTATTGCATAGTGGTGGCATAGAATATGCCCTGACAAAAATGAATGAATACCGCGATAAGGCATTAGCTATGTTGCAAACAATCCCAGAGTCGGAGTACAAAAAGTCGTTTATAGAACTAATTAGATATACAACTGAAAGAGAAAGTTAATATTATGTCAGAATTAATCCCTATTACTGTAGCCTACGGCGACGGAATTGGCCCCGAGATAATGGAGGCCACACTTAGAATACTAACCGCAGCAGGCGCCCGTATAGCCCCCGAACGTATTGAGATTGGAGAGAAGGTTTACCTTAGTGGTAATACCAGCGGTATACCCGACGAGGCCTGGGAAAGCATACGCCGTACCAAAGTATTATTAAAAGCACCCATCACCACCCCATACGGTGGTGGTTACAAAAGCATAAACGTAACTATGCGCAACGCGCTGGGTTTATATGCTAACGTGCGCCCTTGTATTGCCTACCACCCTTTTGTACGCACCCTGTTCCCTACGCTTAACGTAGTTATTGTGCGCGAAAATGAGGAGGACCTTTATGCCGGTATTGAATACAGGCAAACTGCACAGGTTGTGCAAACCCTGAAAATCATCAGCCGCCCCGGTTGCGAAAAAATTATTCGCTACGCTTTTGAATATGCCATGAATAATGGCCGCAAAAAGGTATCCGTATTTTTAAAAGACAACATCATGAAAATGAGTGATGGCCTGTTTCGCGAGGTGTTTGATGAAGTGAAGGTTGAGTACCCTGAAATAGAAACCGATAGCTACATTATTGATATTGGCGCTGCTAAGCTTGCCACCGCACCTGAGCGTTTCGACGTTATTGTTTGCGAAAACCTATACGGCGATATTATATCAGATATTGCTGCTGAAATGACTGGATCTGTTGGCCTTGCAGGCTCTGCAAACATTGGCAACCAATGTGCTATGTTCGAAGCCATACATGGTTCTGCACCCGATATTGCGGGCCAGGGCATTGCAAACCCATCGGGAATATTACTTGGTGCAGTTATGATGTTGGTACACATTGGCCAAAACGATATTGCCAGCAAAGTGCACAACGCATGGCTGCGGACTATTGAAGATGGTAACCATACGGTAGATATTTTCCGCATGGGCCTTAGCAAAGCTAAGCTAACCACACACCAGTTTACTAACGAGGTGATTGAAAACCTTGGTAAAGAACCTGTTAAACTTATACCGGTAAAATATGCTGCAGGCAATACACGCAAAAGCAATATCCAAGATAGTGACTTGCACTATACCCACCCCGAGAAAGACCTTGTAGGTATTGACGTATTTTTTGACTGGAATAAAGGCACAGCTAAAGAGTTTGGCGATACCATTAACGCACTAAGTACCGAGCAACTGGTACTGCAAATGGTAAGTAACCGCGGCGCTAAAGTATGGCCCGATGGATTTGCTGAAACTTTTTGTACCGACCACTGGCGCGCACGCTTTAAATGCCCCGACAATGTTAAAAGCCTTCCCTACTCTGCCGTGCTCGATTTAATGCACCGCCTGGTGGGTGCCGGCTACTACGTTATTAAAACAGAAAACCTGTACTTTTTTGATGGTAAGCCGGGTTATACGAGGGCACAAGGGCAGTAAACTTTGTAAAACATATTTACAGGTATAGGCGCAAAAACAAAAGCTATAAATAAAGGCCTTGAAGTGGGCAGTAAAAGCATTAACGAGCTAATGTGTGTTGTTAAATACTCTGATATTAAGCCTCCGCACGGTGTTTAAACACACCACCGGCCTGTTGCCTATTGAGTATAAAAATAATTACACCATTCAGGCAATTGTGGTGTATTAATAGTACTAAGTTCAGGTTGTTGGTTTCTACAATCAACGGGTCAGCCTATTAATTACTTCCGCATACTGCGGGTATTCTTTTATCAAACCCTCCCTTTCTGCCATTTCAAAATCGGCAAAGTCAAAGCCAGGGCTTACGGTGCAACCGGTTAGGCTAAAACCTTCGGGGTTTGAACATTCTGATGCAAACCATGCGCCAGCTGGCACTACAGCCTGGTACACCTCGCCATTGGCAATATCCCTTCCTAAGCGTATTGCTTCAAACTCCCCGTTCAAATGGATAACGTAAACAGTACAGGCATCACCATCATAAAAATGCCAAAGCTCATCGCTTTTTATGCGGTGGAATGCTGAAAAATTGCCGCCCACCAGCATAAAGTAAATACTGGTAGCATAGTTTCTGTCTCCGCTAAAAACACCATCAATAGCCGCCTGCTGAATAACACCTGCCGAACGGTAAACTTCTTTATAATACCCACCCTCAGGGTGCGGCTGCAAGCCTAGTTGCTTTGCTATTTCAATATGCTCTGTTTGCATGGTACTAAGCTAAGTTTATTTAGCCATAGTAAAAACATGGTTGTTTACTATGGGTTGCAAAAGTCGCAATACATAGCATCCTCGTTAAGCTTATTTAATGGGTATTTGACATCCTTTGTATATGCACATTTTTTACACTTATACACATAATACAAAATAGCCTTTGTTGGCATACCACACTGGTTGCAGGGCAAACCGCTTTTAGACTCTGCAACACTAAAACCCGGAGTACCACATTGGTCGCACGTTGCTTGCATAGCATTAACCAAATTAACACCGCAAAGTCTTATGCTCTCCATACGCAATGTGTTGTAGCAGGCGCGCATATCAGTTTCAACCTCAATAATACTCTTATCAGCAATATTGCTAATATTTTCGAACATTGCAATAAGCTCATCAACAGATGCCGCCCCTTTTTCTACATGCAATTTAGCAGCCTCTGTAGTAGTTTTTATAATCAACCTGTTATTTGGAAAATCAATAGCGGTTGCAAAATCAAGCAGTTGCGCCTTTGAGCTTATCTTTCTGCATTCAATGTTCGTATTGTATGTTTTATACCACGCAGCAATTTCAAAATCGTTCTTCAGGTCTTTTAGTAGCAACAACTCAGTATTTACTGTAATTACCGCGGCATCGGGGTGTGGGTTAAATGCTCCCTCGCTGGCCAGCAATAAATCAGTCCGGGGTAGGAGTTCCTTTGCCTTGTCTATTTTAAGCTTCGCGGTATCGTACTGGTTGTGTATCCTATCCACCTCTCCACTAAAAGTGCCAAGCAAATCAGTATCTACATTAGCGGCTACATTCAGGGTTATGTTAAATGCCTGTTTCAGTAATGGGCCTATCACTTGCTCTTTTCCGTGTTTAGAAACTAATACTGCTGTTCTATTTTCAAAAAAACCAACCATGCCAACTGCATTAAAAAACCAACCCCACTGTATTAATACAGCAGGGCCGGTTTTGCATTTTAAAAGAACTACTCTAAAAATTATAACTAACTATAAACTTTCTCTTTAAAAAGAGCGACAGAGGGTATAATACTCTATCGCTCTTTTGGTTTGGAACCTAAACTTTGAGATAGATAAAGCTTGTAAATATTATTGGCCTTGTCCGGCAGAGAACATAAGCTGCCCATCCATAGTAACAAGGTTTTCAGTTTTAATAATATCAAAACCCGCGTTGGTAATTTGCTGTAGCAGCTCTATAACATCGTTATAGGTTGAGGGTTCCAACTTGTCTGATTTGTAACGGCAACGCCAATGGTCTGTACAAAAAGTTTCAGGCATACCGTCGGGGTAAACTTTTACTCCCCTGTTTGTAATCATAGTAAGCTCCATGTTACCCGCTTTAAAGCCCACCAGGGTATCGCCCAGTTTATTTGGGTCTCTGTCTTTATGGTGCAAAAACACATCAACCCCAATAAGCTCTTTATTAGCAGGTATAGTAGGGGTTATTTTTACATTAAAAGTTGCGTTTTTTGCCAACGAGTAATCAACATGTTTTAACTGTTGTGGCTTTTGGCCAATGTTAGCAATAACAGCATCTGCAAACTGGCTAGTGCCAACTTTTACTTTGCTCGTATCTTCTTTAAAAATATCATAGGTATGGGTACCGTCTTCCATAGTCTTTAACCATGCGTTATGTACCTTTTCAGCTACTTCGGCTTGCCCAATGTGTATCAACATTTGTATGGCTCCCAACAGCAGGCCCGATGGGTTTGCCATATTTTGTCCTGCCCTACGAGGAGCAGACCCGTGTATGGCTTCAAACATAGAAACACTATCGCCAATATTGGCTGAGCCGGCTAAACCAACCGAGCCTGTAATTTGCGCTGCCACGTCAGACAATATGTCTCCATACAAGTTTGGCATTACAATTACATCAAAAACCTCTGGCGTATCAGCCAATTTGGCTGCGCCAATATCAATTATCCAATGCTCTTTTTCTAATTCAGGGTACTCCTGGCCTATTTCATCAAACATTTTATGAAAAAGGCCATCGGTCATTTTCATAATATTATCTTTAGTAAAGCAGGTAACTTTTTTACGGCCGTAAGCCTTAGCGTACTCAAAAGCGTAGCGTATAATTTTTTCTGTGCCAGGTTTTGAAATTATTTTAAGACACTGCACAACCTCGTCAGTTTGCTGGTGCTCAATGCCTGCATACAAATCTTCTTCGTTCTCCCTTACAATAACCACATCCATTACCGGATGCTTGGTTTTAACATACGGGTGGTAAGATATACACGGCCTAACATTGGCATACATGCCCAATACTTTACGTATGGTAACATTTAAACTTTTAAAGCCGCCACCCTGCGGTGTTGTAATTGGGGCTTTTAAAAACACTTTTGTACGCCTTAACGATTCCCACGCCTCGGGTTTAATACCCGACGGGTAGCCCTGGGTATAAACCTTCTCTCCAATTTCAATTACCTCAGGCTCTATTTGAGCACCTGCTGCCATAATTATTTTTATGGTAGCCTCCATAATTTCAGGGCCAATACCATCGCCATAGGCAACTGTAATGGGTGTTTTTGCTATCTGTGTCATACTTGTTGGTATATATTTCTGCGTCAAAGATAGTAAATATATTTCAAATAATAGTATTACTATTATTAATTTTATTTTTAAACATATTTGCTATATTTGTGCTTTTATAAATAATAGCAATGGAAATACAGCTGCGGATAAGAATGAACGAAAAGATTTACCTGCGCAACCCGGAGGAATCTGCTCTGGGTAAAAACATTGTGCGCAATGGTCTTTTGCTTATAAACAAAATAGGCTTTGAAGAGTTTACGTTCAAAAAACTAGCTAAAGAAATAAATACAACAGAAGCTAGTATATACCGTTATTTTGAAAACAAACACCGCCTGTTGCTATATATTATAAACTGGTATTGGAGTATTTTAGAGTACAAAGTGGTATATAACCTACATAACATAACAAACCCCGAAGTAAAACTAAAGCGCATAGTGGAACTGCTTGCAATACCCGAAGAAGACAACACTAACGACTTTATAAGCGAACGCGAAGCTTATAAACTGGTAATGTGGGAGGGTTCTAAAACCTATTTAACACGCAATGTGGCAAGCGATAATAACGACAAGCTTTTTAAGCCATACAAAGATATTTGCGGCAGGTTTTCTGCTATTATTTCAGAGTACAACCCTGATTATAAATACCCTTACTCACTGGCAAGTACTATACTTGAAATGTCGCACATGCAAAAATTTTTCATGAGCAACCTGCCCTCATTAACTGATTTTGGAAATGAAAAAAACGACAAAAAGCTAATTGATTTTTTAGAACAACTGTTGTTTGATTCACTAAACAAGCCCACACAGACAAAAACCAGAAAAAACAATAAATAACCTAAGCAACTATATGAAAGAAGGTAATCATAACTCCTTTGGTGATAAAAGCGTAACAGAAAAAATAACACCTGTTTTGCGCTTTTTACTGTACATAAAATCGGAGAAAAAAGATATTTGGATTATTTATATATACAGCATAATTGTAGGCCTTATTGGCTTATCGCTTCCACTTGGCATGCAAGCCGTAATACAAATGATATCAGGCGGTGAATTGTATGACACAGCGATAGTGATAATTATACTTGTGTTACTGGGCGTTGCTGCAACCGGAGGCTTACAGCTTATGCAAATTTATATGGTTGAGGTTTTACAACGCAGGCTTTTTGCCAAGGCTACATTTGATTTTGCATACAGGTTGCCCAGAATAAAAGCTGATGAGTTAATAGGTAGCTATCCGCCCGAAATTGTAAACCGCTTTTTTGATGTGATTTTATTACAAAAAGGTATATCAAAAATATTAATTGAGCTAACAACAGCCGTATTACAAGTGTTTTTTGGCTTGCTTTTATTAGCAATATACCATCCAACATTTGTTATAATAGATATTTTATTTATTACACTTTTGTATTTAGGATTTAAGAGTACTGGCAAAAAGGGGTTAGAAACAAGCCTTAAAGAATCTTCTTACAAATATAAAATGATTAGCTGGCTGCAAGATATTGCACGCAACCTTAATACATTTAAACTTAATGGCAGCGACAGCCAACTTGTACAAGAAAAAACCGACGATTATACAGTAAAATATATAACTGCCAGAAAAAGCCACTTTAAAGTTTTACTATCACATTATGTAAACATCTTACTTTTCAAAATTTTCATAATAGCAGATACACTAATTATAGGCTCTTTACTGGTTGTTGAAAGGGAAATAAACCTGGGCCAGTTTGTAGCATCAGAAATTATTATAGTATTAATTCTAAGCTCTATTGAAAAATTAATTATTAGCGTTGATACGGTATATGACGCATTTACATCGGCAGAAAAAGCAGCAAAAATAAGCGATTATACCTTAGAGGTAAGCGGCAACATAAAATCACAAGATTATGCAACAGCTAATGGATATAATATAACATTAAAAGAACTAAACTACAAAAGTTATATTGCCGATAATATTTTGAAAAATGTCACCTTAACAATTCCGGCAGGCAAAACAGTTGTTATAGCTGGCAACAACGGTTACGGTGTAGAGGCTTTAATAAATATTATATCAGGTATATATACAAATTACAAAGGAACTGCCGAAGTAGATGGTTTGGCAATAAAAGATGTAGAATTAAACAGCTATAGGGGCTTAATTGCCCATAGCCTAACTGCCGATAACTTTTTTGAAGGCACTATATTAGAAAATATCACCTTAGGAAACTCTCAAATATCTGAAATTGAAGTTATAAAAACCCTGAATAAATTAGGGGTGTATGATACTATTACAAACTTAACAGACGGTATACACCACAAATTTTTGCCAGGTGGCGTTGGGCTTCCGACAGAATTGAACAATAAAATAAACATAGCCCGCAATGTGCTAAAAAATCCTAAGTTGTGGATTGTGCATGAGCATTTAATAGGCGATTTAGAAATAGCGCAGCATTTGTTTAAAGAAAAACTAAACAACACAACTATTTTATTAATTGGCAATAATGTATCTACACATAAAAAAGCTGCTATTATTTACCTTTTGGAAAATGGGGAGATAACTGCCCGTGGAAATTTTGACGAGCTACAAAATAATGAGTGGTATAAAAAAATAATAAACCCTATACATAATGCTTAACCTATCAGAAAATAAATTGGGGCAACATGTAATAGCGCTACAAAAAAAATCGCTGTCGCTGCAAATGGTTGATACGCCCAAAAGCGGAAAAAAACTTAGCCGTGTGCTATTATTTTTGTTCATAGCCTTAGTAATTTTAATGTTTATACCCTGGCAACAAAATATTAATGGCAAAGGCCAGCTCACCGCGTTGGCTCCGTCAGAAAGGCCACAAACATTGCAGTCACCTATTGGGGGGCGAATAGAAAAATGGTATAAGCAAGAGGGCGATTATGTTAAAAAAGGAGACACCATTATTACCATTTCAGAGATTAAAGAAAAATACTTAGACCCTGATATTTTAAAACGATTAAACGAACAATTAGATTTTAAAAAGAGGAGTATTGATGCCAACCAAAATAAAGCTATTTCATACACCAAACAAATTGATGCACTAACAAAATCTCGCGATTATAAATTGCAACAGGCTACAAATAAAATAAAGCAGGCAAAACTTAAAGTTCAGTCAGACAGTATAGAGCTGGTAGCAACCAAAGTGCAATACGCAATTGCCGATACACAGTTTACCCGCTCTACCACACTGTTTAAAAAGGGCGTACTTTCTTTAACAAGCTACGAAAACAGAAAACGCAGCTTTAATGATGCCTTAGCCAAACTGCTATCGCAAGAAAATAAGTTGCTTGACGCTAAAAATGGTTACTTAAATGCAGTAATAGAGCAAAGCAGCATAACGGCAGACTATGGCGAAAAAATATCTAAGGCCGAAAGCGAATTGAATGGCACAACGGCATATATAGGAGAATCGCAAGGCGATTTATCGAAGTTGCAAAACGAGTACACCAGCACCGCAATACGCAGTGGCTTTTACATTATACGGGCACCACAAGATGGGTATTTAGTTAAAGCTATAAAAGCCGGTATAGGAGAAAACATTAAGGAGAGCGAGGCGATAGCCACTATTATGCCCAATAACCCAAAATTGGCAGTTGAGCTATTTGTAAAGCCTATTGATGTGGTTTTACTAAAAAAAGGCACCAAAGTAAGGCTGCAATTTGATGGTTGGCCTGCGCTTGTATTCTCGGGCTGGCCGGGTACATCTACAGGTACATTTGGCGGTATAGTAAAGGTGATAGATTATGTTGATAGTAAAAATGGCCAATACCGTGTTTTAGTAGTTCCAGACCCTGAAGAAGAAAACTGGCCACAGCAAATACGTGTGGGGACCAATGTTTATGGTTGGGGCTTGTTAAATAAAGTACCCGTTTGGTATGAAATTTGGCGTAAACTCAATGGCTTTCCGCCCGACCTAATTACAAACGATGAACAACCTAAAAAATAAACGATAAATGAAGAGGCTCCTATCGCTTATTTTATTGGTATCAATAACTATACAGGCTAATGCACAAACCGGCTCTTTTACCATTGCCGATTTGTATAAAAATGTGGTGCTTAACCATCCGCTTATTATGCAGGCCAATCTGGTGCAAGATGCCGCCGACTGGGATGTACGCATAGCCCGCGGTGGTTTCGACCCTGTATTTGCAACAGATTATAGCAACAAAATATTTAGCCCCGATGGTAACAGCCAAAAACTGTATTGGGACCAAATATATACAGGCCTAAAAGTACCTACATGGTTTGGTGCCGACTTTAACTTTAGCTATCAAAACGCTGCTGGTCAATATATAGACAATGAGCTTACTGTGCCACAGGGCGGGCTTTACACCGCAGGTATAAGCATACCAATTGGCCAGGGCTTGCTTATTGATAGCCGCAGGGCAGCTTTAAGGCAAGCACAACTATATATTACCATTGCAGGGGCCGAAAGGCAAAAGCTTGTAAACAAAACGCTGCTTACCATTACAAAAGACTATTGGGATTGGTATTACAGTTACCAAAAACTGAGGTATACAGAGCGTATTTATAAACTTGCCAAAGATCGGTATTTGTTTGTTGCTGATAATGTTAAAAATGGCGAAGAAGCCCCTATTGATTCTGTGGAAGCCCATTTTAACTATATACAACGCGAACAGCTTTACCTGCAAGCTGGTGTAGACTTTAAAAACTCGGGGCTTAGCCTTTCTACTCACCTATGGAAAGATGGTAACACCCCGCTTGAAATTGACACTACCCTTCTTCCATCAGAAATTGGCACAGAAACAGATACCCTGCTGGTGTTTAAAATGAAGAATCTTATAGACTCTGCCACCATTACCCACCCCGATATTGTTAAACTTGATTTTAAGCTAAAGCAATTAGGTATTGACAAACGCTTATCTATAGAAAACCTTAGGCCTCGCATAAATGTGAATTATAATTTTTTAAGTAGCAACAACTTTGGCAGCAATAGTTTTGGCCCTGTTTTCAGAGATAATTACAAATCGGGTGTAGAGGTGTATTTTCCTTTGTTTTTGCGCAAAGAGCGTGGAAAGCTTAACATGATTAAAAACAAAATAACACAAACAAACCTTGAGCTTGATTTTACTGCACGCGACAATAAAAACAGCCTGCTGGCAGCTTTTAACGACTTGTTGTTATTCGAAAAATTGGTAAAAACCCAGCTAAGCCTGGTAGACAACCTTCAACAGCTATACGATGCTGAAATGCTAAAATTCAGCAATGGCGAAACAACCTTATTTGTTATAAACATGCGCGAAACAAATTTGATAAACGGGCAAATAAAACTAGCCGAACTAAAGGCAAAGTACGCCGTATCAAAAGCTAATATTAAATGGATTGCCGGCTTGCGTAGTTGGTAACCCATGCACTTGATGAAAAAATTAAAGCCAACCTTATGGGTTGGCTTTAATTTTTACCTGAGGTTTCGAGCGGATTCGAACCGCTGTAGCAGCTTTTGCAGAGCTGAGCCTAGCCACTCGGCCACGAAACCTGACTATTAAGCGGCAAAAATAACAAAAAAAGCTAACCTATGCCTATTAATCTTTAAAATCTTAGAAGAACGTACTGTTAAGCAGCCCTGTCACCGTGCTTTTCAAGTTCCATGAAAAACAGCAGGCACTCTTTACACAGGCAGTCTACATAATTTAAACGCAGTTGTTTGAGCGTTTCGCGGCTCAGATGTATCTCTTCCTCACACCAGCAATGATCGTGGGTAACGCAGCTAAAAACCTGGCCGCAACGCGGGCATTTTTTCTCAATACTATGGTTTGGAACTTGTAACATTACAATACTATTGTTACCTGTTGTATAGTACCACTTACAGGCGGACGATGTTTACTAACCGATACCTGTACGTTATCAATACCCGGATTGTTATACTCAACACTGGTTTTTATGCGTTGAGCAAGGTGCTCTAATAAATCCGACGGATATTTCATCTCTTTTTCTACTAAGTGGTAAATAGCAACATAATCAACTGTATCAGCAATGTTATCCGTTTGTTGTGCGCGGGTAGTATCAACCTCAAAGCTAAGGTTAACCGTAAACAGGTTGCCCTTAACACGCTCTTCGGGGTATACCCCATGAAAAGCCTTAAACTCCATTCCCTCTAACTTTATAACGGCCATTGCAATACGTTTTTATCGCTATGCTTTAATAGTAAAAAACATTGAGCTATAATGTTTAGCCTAATGCAGTAATTGCGCGGTTTACACGGGCAAGTGTTTCTTCTTTGCCCACAATTTCGGCAACATCAAACATACCTGGCCCCTGCCCCAACCCTGTTACCGACAAGCGGAACAACGGGAGCATAGCCCCTATTTTAAGACCCTTATCTTCTAAAAAAGTAGTAAAGGCGCTGTGTACATTATCATGCGTAAAATCTGTAATACCTTCAAAACGTGCAGCCAGCTCGTGCAACAGTCCGGCGGCATCGGCATTCCATTTTTTCTGTACGGTTGTTTCGTCGTACTTATCGGGCGCTTGAAAAAAGAACCATGAATTCTCCCAAAAATCGGCTATAAAAGTAGAGCGCTCTTTGGCCATGCCGCATATACGGGCAAGGATTTCCATATCGGGGTTGTGGCCTTTAGCAGTGAGCTCAGGCAAATATTCAGCGGCAAGCACTGTATTATCCTTAGCACGCAGGTACTGCTGGTTAAACCACTTGGTTTTTTCAGGATCGAACTTAGCGCCCGACTTGCTTACACGCTCTAAAGAGAATGATTCGCACAATTCGGCCAGGGTAAAAATCTCTTGTTGGGTACCAGGGTTCCAACCCAATAGGGCAAGCATATTTACAAAGGCATCGTGGTAATATCCGCGTTCGCGGTAGCCGCTGCTTTGTTCGCCAGTGGTGGGGTCTATCCAGTTTAATGGAAAAACGGGGAAACCTAAACGGTCGCCATCGCGCTTGCTTAGCTTGCCATTACCATCGGGCTTTAACAAAAGCGGAAGGTGGGCAAATTGGGGCATAACATTTTCCCAACCCAGATAGCGGTATAATAATACGTGCAACGGGGCAGATGGTAACCACTCTTCGCCACGTATAACATGTGTTACCTGCATCAGGTAATCATCAACTATGTTAGCCAGGTGATAGGTAGGCATACCATCGCTCTTATACAGCACTTTATCGTCCATATTAGAGGTATGCACCACAACCCAACCACGTATAATATCATGAAAGCGCACCTCTTCGGCACGGGGTAATTTTATACGGATAACGTACGGGTCGCCAGCATCTAAACGTCGTTTAACCTCATCCTCGGGCAAGGTTAGCGAGTTTTTCATGTTGGCACGGGTAACTGCGTTGTAGGCTGAAGATACAGCCTTGGCCGCTTCCAGTTTTTTACGCATATCTTCCAACTCTTCCGATGTATCAAAGGCATAATAGGCATGGCCCGCCTCTATAAGCTGCATAGCATATTGCCTATACATTGCTTTACGCTCGCTTTGGCGGTAAGGGGCATGGGGGCCATCGCCAAAGCCTATACCCTCGTTAGGTTCTATGCCACACCATTTTAGTGCTTCAATAATATATTGCTCGGCACCGGGCACAAAACGTCCCTGGTCGGTATCTTCAACACGGAGGATAAAATCTCCACCGTGCTTTTTAGCAAATAAATAGTTATATAACGCTGTGCGCACACCACCCATGTGCAAAGGCCCTGTTGGGCTGGGGGCAAAACGTACACGTACTCTGCGGTTTTCCATTGTAGGGGTTAAATATGTAATGCTATTTGTGCTGCCAGGCCAACAAACTCGTCAGTAGCAAGTTTTACACGCGGCTTAGAAAAGTTCATATCATCCAGCGTGTTTATGGGGATTAGATGCGCGTGCGCATGGGGCACTTCTAAACCAATAACTGATATACCAATACGGTTACAAGGCACAACAGCTTTTACGCCCTTAGCCACCTTTTTGCTAAACACCCAAAGGGCAGCCAGCGTTTCGTCGTCAAGGTCGTAAATATAGTCTACCTCTTTTTTAGGCACCACCAATGTATGGCCTTTGGCCACCGGGTTTACATCTAAAAAGGCAATAAAATTATCGTCTTCAGCTACTTTATAGCAGGGTATCTCTCCGCGTATAATTTTAGTAAATATGGTCATTACAACGATATTTCCAATACCTCAAACTGTAGTTTACCTGCTGGCACGGTTATCTCGGCCTTATCGCCTTTTTTCTTGCCCAAAAGGCCTTTGGCTATTGGCGATGTAACTGAAATTTTACCTGCTTTCATATCGGCTTCGTTTTCTGCTACAATCTGGTATTTCATGGTAGCATTATTAGCCAGGTTTTTAATCTTAATGGTAGTAAGAATAGAAACCTTAGAAGTATCAATATTTTTTTCGTCTAATACGCGCGTTGTAGCCAATATATCTTCCAGTTTAGATATTTTAAGCTCTAGTAAGCCCTGGGCTTCTTTAGCAGCATCGTACTCGGCATTTTCAGATAAATCACCTTTATCACGGGCTTCGGCAATTTGTGCCGAGATAGAAGGGCGCTCTACTGTTTTAAGGTGATGAAGCTCATCGTTCATCCTCTTCAGGCCCTCTTCTGTTACATAAGTTATTCCAGACATAATTCAAATAAATTACGGTTACTATAAAACGACAAAAAAGACCTCGCTGCCTGCGAAGTCTCTTTTGTCGTTGCAAAAATACGACATAAATACCAATTACAAAAACAAGCAAAATTTTTAAGTGCTTATTTTATGATTAGTTACCTGGCTATCAATTACTTTTTACATAATAATAACTGTCTGCAATTCAGTATAAGGGCTATGTATACACTATTAGTAATGGTTAAAAGATAAATAAGGGGTTATAAGCAGGGTTTTATTGCTGTTTGGTAATACATACAACATATGCTACTAAAAGCTGCATAGCAGAGCCCTTTAACAACTGCAGAGCATTATAAATGTTTGACTGGTAAAACTATCCCATAAAAAAAGCCCTTTTGCAAATGCAGAAGGGCTTTAATATTTTACGTTCTTACGCGTTTAACCAGGTAGGAGTATTATAAATTGATACGGGCACCAAAGTTATGTGTACCGCCAAATAAATCAGTAGCGCGGTAAGAGTAGTCTAAACCAAAGGTTGTACCTTTTTCTTTAGCTAAAGGAATTTCTACGGTAAAACCAGCACATGGGCCTAAGAAAGCTGTTTGGCGGGTTTCGTATTTAAAAATACCGTTCTCGTAGTTAAAGCCACCACGCAGTTGAAGTATTTTTCTCCAAGAGTATTCTAAACCTAACTGAAACTGGTTTCTGGTAAACGAGTTTGCAGTAAAGTTAGCAGCAACTGTTAGGTTGTGATCTTTACTACCAAAATCGGCAACATAAGCACCACCAATGTTTAACAATGATGGAATCTCGAAAGGCTCAGAACGTTGCGATACCGTTTGGGTATTACCATTTGCGGGTATAGTACCGCGGAATGATAAACCATCACCACCATAACGCATACGCGGGCCTACGTTGCGCAGGGCAATACCAAAGTGGATATTTTCTTTTTTACCTGTTACGTATTGCACACCTGCATCAAAAGCAAAGCCCAAAGCATTAACATCGGGTATAGCCTCGTTAATTACCTTAACGGCAATACCACCGTAAATAGAGTTTGAAAACGCTTTGGCGTATGACAGGTGGATGTTTGTAAAACGTGGTTTATATGTACCAATGCCACCCTCAGGAAGGTCAACCGTGGTAATCATAATATCGCCCGCATCAATAGACATTACGCTAAGGCCTAATACACCAGCACCATCTTTTTTACCCAGCTTTTGGGTAAGGCCAAAGGAGTTGATGTTTATACCCGAACCTTTTAGCCATGTAGTGCGGCTAAAGATAAGCTCTGTCTTTTTAGTAAAAGCGGTACCTGCCACGTTAAAGTTCATGGCCTCTAAACCACGAACGCTGGCGGTGTTGGCACCTGCCCAGCCCGAGGTACGTGCCCAGGGGTTTATAAGCAACTGGGTTGCACCTGCTTGGCCTGCACGGTCGCCGTTGCCGGCAAACATTACGGTGGTGGTAGCTAAACCTACAACCAACAACGAAAGTTTTTGTACTAACTGCCTCATCTCTTTCTGTTTATAAGGGGGATGGCGCTAACGGCCATCCCCGTTTATTCATTTTGTTTATACTCTCTTTTACTATTAAGACTAGAAGGTATCTAAGTCGATTGGACGCATAACACCAAACCATTTCAATACTTTCTCACCAACTCCCGGCACATCAATATGTAGTATGTACAAGCCGCTGGCAATTGGAATACCGGTTTGGTTTTTCAAATCCCAATCCAGTGATGTCAATGGGTCATCTTTCTTAAACCTACGTACAAGGGTACCATTCAACGTAAAGATAGAAATGGTTGCACGTTGTGGCAGGTTAGTAATTTTAACACGGTTATCTAGCTGGTTGCGCTCGTAGGCCGAGAATGCATAGTAAGGGTTAGGTACTATATTTATCAGGTCTAAACCACGTTTAGCAGCATCGGCGTTATCTGTTTTAGCGAAGATATCGTCGGTGTTAAAGTAGTACTGGTTAAAGTTGTCGTTAACCGGGTTAGCTTCAGCATCAACACTGTAGTTTTTAGTGTATGCTTTAGCAATGCGCAGGCGGATACGAACGTTGTTAGACAACCATTCTTTGCCATCTACAGCCACCGGAAGGGTAACATACATTGCATCTTTATAAACATTACGCTTAATCTGGTCTGATGGGGCATAGTTGTTTTGAGATAACTGTGCCATTAAGTGGGCACCATTGTCAAATAAAGGAGCAACAGGGTTAGGCGCAGAGTTGCGGCCCATAATATACACATAGTGCATACCACCCATAATTACATTGTTTCCATTAAACACGCGCGATGTTGGATTCCATTTCATATCGCGGCCATTATCCTGGGTTAAGAAAGAGTTCTCACCAAACATAATAGTTAAACGCTCACCTGTTTCAACGTTAATAGCGTAGCCCGGAAACCAGCCCATACCTTTAGCGCTAATGTAGTCAGCATCGTTAGTATCGTTGGTTACAATTCCGTCGCCCGGGTTGCCGTTTTTATCAACCGATGCACGATTACGTACGTCCATCTTTTTAGCACCACCTTCAGCTGTTGCAGGGTCATTGTTCAACTCTATAACAGGTACGCGGGTCCATTTAGATTTATCAGGAGTAATAACAAGGTCAATACTTGCAAGTTTACCAAAACCTGCCAATGCCTGCGATGCGGCATTGTTCCATGCCGGAGTACCAATAATGGTATTATCGCGGGCTGCCACACGGTATGGAGCAAAAGCACCGCCCAACATGTTTTCAAAAGCGCCTAAGTTATCAAGTGCAGGGTAATCGTTCCACTGTGGGTTAGCATCATCTTTATAAGTACCAGAGCGTATCCAGTTACGTGGATCAAAGCTGCCTTCCTGGTCGTTAATGAAACCTAGCCACTGGCGAGAAACATCATCAAACTTAATAGTAGACTCTAATACACCATTAGTTGCCGATGCGGTGTCTGAACCAGCATTAGGTACTTGTACCCAGTTTACAGAGAATCCCCAACGCTCATCAGGCGTAATTTTTCCATTATTATCCCTATCGTATAGCAATATCTGCTCATTAGGGATAGTGATATCACGGTCAGAGTAGATGGTTTCGTTAGTGGTAAGGTTGGTAATGCTCCATTTAGAAGTACCATCAACAACACCGCTTACGCTGGCAGTTTTATTACTGTCAATTTTTAGAACAAACTCGCCTTTTGGTACACGTATAGGGTCTACTACTTTAATGTTAACAGGACCTTTACCATTCATGTAAATAGGTGTACGGGTAAAGCCGTTTTGTAGTATTAACGCTTCGGTCTCAGGGGTCAAATCTAAAATTTGGCCACCATTGCCCTGGCCTTCAATACGCTGTAAACGTGGGCCACCTGCATAACCAGCACCTAAATTAGTTCCATCTTCTTTAGGGGTGTTTATGTGTGGTATACCAGCATGTACCTGTATAGCTTTGCCATCAAAGTTCTTTTTACCTGGCAGGTATGGTTCTAATACACCTGTTTGGCTAGAAAAACCGTAAGCAATAACCATGTAATAGTATGTTTTGTGGTTTACTAAACGGGTAGCACCGGTTGCAAAAGCATCGTCACTAACACTAAAGGTATGTTTAATGCCTTTGTTCTCTCCATTTACTTCTTCTACCGGAATATAGTCAGACACGGTAGCGTCAAAATA
>CAMBQF010000020.1 GCA_945869825.1 Chitinophaga pinensis
GCTTACGAAAACGAAGGTGCTATGTGGATTGTTACGCCCGGCATAAGCAACAGTGCAGGCAACCTGGCCTTGCACCTGGTTGGTAACCTTAACAACTTTATAGGCGCTGCATTAGGCAATACAGGCTATGTACGCAACCGCGATGCTGAGTTTACAACCAAAGATGTTCCAAGGGAGAAAATCATTGCTGATATTGACGAAGTAATAGGTATTGTTAAATCTACCGTTGGAGCGTTAACGCCCGCTCAACTGGAGGAGATATACCCTGAAGACAAATGGAAAGACCCGGTTACTGTGCACCATTTATTGTTGCACCTGCTTACTCACCTTAACTACCATTTAGGGCAGATAAATTACCATAGGAGATTGGTGGGCTAATGAAAATGAAAGACGAAAAATGAAAAATACATCCTATAAAACCTTAACCATTTAATAAGGTCGCTGCTATAGTATTTAAGTATATTTCAGCCATGAAAAAACTACTTTTTGTTCTTTTAACTTTTTGCGCACTTCCCTTATTGGCGCAGAAACCCAAATACGTTTTATTAATTGGTATTGATGGTTTAGGTGGCTATGCTTTCCCAAAGGCAGAAACACCAAACATTGATGAACTGGCTAAGAATGGCGCATCGACCTACACAGCCAAATGCGTTATGCCAAGCAGTAGCAGCCAAAACTGGGCCAGCATGATTATGGGTGCTCCTCCAAAGTATACAAACATTCCACGTAATGGCTTTAGTATAAAAAAGGCTACCGGAACTGCGTATTGTGGCAGGCCAAAAGGCAGGTTATTCCCATCAATATATACTATACTGCGAGAGCAAAAACCAACATCGAAAATTGTGGTTTTGCACCATTGGGGTGATTACGACCGCCTTGTTGAAGACAAAGACCTGACCATTCGCAAGCATACTAAAACTGAAGATAGTACAGCCATTGCAGCTGTTGATGTAATTAAAAACGGCATGCCCGATTTACTGTTTCTGCATTTTGACCATGTTGACCATGCCGGCCATAGCATTGGCCACAATACCGATGGGTATTACAAAGCCGTAGCCAAAGCCGACTCGCTGGTAGGGGTTGTTATTGCTGCACTTAAAACTGCAGGGGTTTATGATGATACCGTAATTATTTTAACCGCAGACCATGGCGGCAAAGGTAAAGGCCACGGCGGCCCAAGCCTTGTAGAACGTAACATACCGTGGATTATAAGCGGGCCCGGGGTAAATAAAAACGTATCGCTTATAAACGAGATTAACACCTACGATACCGCAGCTACTATAGCCTACGTAATGGGCCTTACCCAACCTGAATGCTGGAAAGGTAAGCCTGTGACAGGAGCATTTAAACTAAATATGAAAAACTAAAAATGAAAAATATTCCGCTTACGTAAATTCAAATTTCTATTACAACAGCAGGGCTTTCAGCATATAATTGGATTTATTTACAAAAAGGGCAAACTATTGTGTGCCTCAAAGCGTTATAATACTTTCAAAACAATAGCGTACTAATATCTATTTTCTATTTTTACGCCCCAACACACCGCAAACACGAATGGACAAAATAAATATACTTTGGGCCGACGATGAAATCGACCTTTTAAAACCCCACCTTTTATTTCTTAAAGAAAAAGGGTACGAAGTAAAAACCGCCAACAACGGGCAAGACGCAATAGATATGTTTGGTGCCGGTAATTTTGACATTGTATTTTTAGATGAAAACATGCCTGGCCTATCGGGCCTGGAAACCCTTAGCCGCATTAAGGCTTTAGATGCAGGCATACCTATTATTATGATTACCAAGAGCGAGGAAGAGCATATAATGGAAGATGCCATTGGCTCTAAAATTGCCGACTACCTTATTAAACCGGTAAACCCTAACCAGATATTGTTAGCGCTTAAAAAATCGCTGGATAATAAGCGTTTAATTAAGGAGAAAACCTCATCGGCCTACCAGCAAGAGTTTCGAAATATAGGAATGAGCATGAGTGATAAGCTTAGCCCTGAGGAGTGGAAAGAGATGTACCGTAAGTTGGTATATTGGGAGCTGGAGCTATCAAAATCGCAAACAGAGGGCATGGACGAAATTTTGGCCATGCAAAAAACAGAGGCCAATAACCTGTTTTCTCGCTTTGTAGCAAATAACTATATCAGCTGGTTAAACGGCAGCGCTAAAGACGCGCCTACGATGTCGCACACGTTGTTTAAAAACAAAATTGTGCCGGTAATGGACCAAAGCGACAGCACCTTTTTTATACTGATAGATAATCTGCGCTTTGACCAGTGGAAGGTAATACAGCCCATACTTAGCGAATATTTTAAGGTAGAAACAGAGGATATGTATTTTTCTATACTACCCACGGCTACCCAATATGCACGTAATGCCATATTTGCTGGTTTATTGCCATCAGAAATTGAACGCCGTTTTCCTAAGTTGTGGTTGAACGATGATGATGAAGGGGGCAAAAACATGCACGAAGCCGAGTTTTTGGCCGACCAGCTAAAACGCCTAAACCGCGATTGCAAACACAGTTACCACAAGGTAACCAACCATGCAACAGGTAAAAAACTGGCTGAGAGTATACCCAACTTAATGTCGAACAAGTTTAATGTTATTGTATACAATTTTGTAGACATGCTATCGCATGCCCGCACCGAGATGGAGGTGATACGCGAGCTGGCTGATGATGAAGCGGCTTACCGTTCCATCACCCAATCGTGGTTTGAACACTCTCCCCTATTGGATATATTTAAACAACTGGCAGAGCGTAAAGTAAATGTTGTTATAAGTACCGACCATGGTACGATACGTGTTAAAGAAGCATCGAAAATTATTGGCGACCGCAACACCAACACCAACCTGCGCTACAAACAAGGCAAAAACCTGCAATACGAGAAGAAAGACGTATTTGAAGTAAAAAATCCATTGGATGCTTACCTGCCACGCACTAACGTAAGCCAAACATTTGTTTTTGCTAAAGAAGACATGTTTTTTGCATACCCTAATAACTTTCACTACTACGTAAACTACTACCGCAACACGTTTCAACACGGTGGTATATCGTTAGAGGAAATGATTATACCTTTTGTTGTTTTAAGCAGTAAATAATTATTCAGTTGAAATCTGAAAATTGAAAACTAAAAAATAAAAGCTAAGCGTTTCGGATAATAACCTCGTTGCTGCGTTTGGCGGCGATTTCGGCTAATACCAAATCGGCTATTTGCTTGGGTTTGATGAAGTTGGAACGGTCTGCGCCGGAGCCATCCCACGATGGGGTATCTACATTACCAGGAATAACAGAGGTGACAAACACCCCTTTATCTTTCAAATCGCTTTGCAACACGCGGCTAAAGCCCAATTGGGCATGCTTACTGATGGAATAGCTTGAGGCATAGGGAACAGACTCTATAGAAGCAATGGAGCAAATATTGATGATATGCCCTGAACCACGCTCGGCCATGCTTTGTACAAATGGCATGGTTAGCCTATAGGTAGACCAAAAGTTGACCTGCATTTGCTGTTCCAGTATATCAACGTTGGTGTTTAGTATTCCATCAACAGCAAATACACCCAGGTTATTTACCACCACCTGTGGTATGCCGCAGTATTGCTTTATGTAATGCACAAGGCTTTCTACCCCATGAGCTGTGCTCAAATCAGCAGTAAATGGAATAACATTGCTATACTCCTGCTGAAGCGACTCAAGGTCGGTCCGGGTTCGGGCACACGCTATAACCGTGTAGCCATTGGCAGCCAGGGTGCGCGTAATAGCACTGCCTATGCCTTTTCCGGCACCGCTAACAATGGCATATTTAGTTTGCTGATGCATGATTGCCAAATGTGTAGCCTAATGTAAGGTGCACAAATGTGTTGTACAGGCCGGTTTCTGTAAACCCGCGAGAGCTGAAAAAGCCTTTGCGGTATACCGAACGGAAGCTACGCGATGCGCGCAAAGCAACATTAAGCCCAAACTTAGTGTGATAGGTACCACCAAGGGTAGCACCATAGTCAAAGCGGTTTAGCTCGCCAATGTTGTTGTATTGCACCTTTTGGTTAAATACACCATTCTCTACAAACACAATATCGTTGGTTCCTTTATCAGAACCCGCTACAATGTAAGAAAACAGGGGGCCAAAATCGACAGTACCGCATTTGGTTACATAGTAGCTGGCAAGCAAAGGCACATCAATGTAATGCAGCCTGAGTGTGCCATTTATATTAGAGGTATAATTAGTGGTAACAGGTACCTGGTTTTGCCCAACGGTAACGTATACGGTAGAATCGTTGGTAGATGTTTGCTGGTATTCAGCACTACGGGAAGAATATAGCAGCATAGCGGCCAGATTCCATTTGGGCGATAGCTTATAATTGAATACAGCCCCGCCTATTAAACCGGGAATGGGTTTGCCCGAACCTTCAATTTTACCAATAGGTCCACCATAATTAACACCCGCGGTAATGCCCATAGCAAACTGTGCCATGGCTGCACCATAACTAAGCAATACTAAGCATGCTGCAAAAAAGCCCCTCATTAATTATGCGCAATAGTGCCCCAATACAGGGTTTGGTTGTTTTGGTTGATGGTGTAGCTGTAAATTCCACAAGGCACGGCCATAAAATCTACCGTATTAAGGCCTTTTAACATCTGCTTGGTAAGTATTTGCTTACCATCGGCACTGTAGAGGTTTAGGGTTGATTTGCCTTCGATATTCTCAAGGTTGATGGTAACATTATCTACAGCCGGGTTGGGGTAAAGGGTTACTACAACCTCGGGCATTAGTGGTATATTGATACCGTTGAGGATACTCAGCTCTACATTGTCAACCCATAAGGCGCTTCCCACCTGGCCGTTATTATTGGCTCCATCGGCACTAGATGTAAAAACTATTTGAATAGAATCCGGAATTTCTTGACTAAAGTACTCGTAGGTGTAGCTAAAGTTGGTATAATTTGCCTGGGGCTGCGCTGTTATGCCACCTGCGGATGCTATTGTATCACGACTGTTGGTTTGTGAGTTCCACTTGGTTAGTATAGATACCAATGCTGCAGAATCGCCATTTACGGGGGCATATTTATAACATCCACTAAGCGTTTGCGACTTTTGGGTAAAGGGCTTACCAATGGTTAAGGGGTTGGCCAGGTTTAGCTGGTTAAAGGTGCCTGATGCTAAAAAGCCCGCTACCAAAAGACTGGTAAAGTTTTTAGTGGTAAGCTTGGCTGCAAACTCGCCCTGGCACGCATCAGTAGTTTTTTCTACGGTAACGGGGCCTGTTAAATCGACCAAGGGGTTAAGAGTTGCCCAAAAACCACCTGTTGGCTGGCTGTACAAGCCGCTTTGCGATTGTTGCCATCCTTCTAAATTGCCATTAGGAAAAGGTTGGGCAATAACCTTACTAACTATTATAAAAGCAATAGTAAACAGTAGTAACTTTTTCATAAACTGTGTTATACAGCTAAAATACAACTTTAGTAACGACATTATTTAGTATACATCGTAAAACGTTAGATACCAAACTATTAGCAATTACTTATTTGGAATAAATAACCTCACCAAATGGATGTTTGATTACCACCTCCGTTTTATCAGCAGCCACTACCCTGCCAATAATTTGGGCTTCTACCCCAAAGCTTTGCGATATAGCTATAATATCAGCAGCAATAGCTTCAGGCACATATAGTTCCATACGGTGCCCCATGTTAAATACGCGGAACATCTCGTCCCAGCTAGCACCGCTTTGTTCTTTAATAATATTGAATAGCGGTGGTATAGGGAACAGGTTGTCTTTTATAACCTTCACCCCATCAACAAAATGAAGCACCTTGCTTTGCGCGCCGCCGCTACAATGCACAATGCCATCTACTTGGTTACGGTAAGCCGAAAGTATTTTAGCAATTACGGGGGCGAAGGTACGTGTAGGCGATAATACCAGTTTACCAGCATCAAGGCCTGTGCCATCTATCTTATCAGTAAGGTTATATTTGCCTTTGTATACCACTTCGGCAGGTACATGGGCATCATAGCTATCAGGGTATTTTTGGGCTAGGTAGTTGGCAAACACATCGTGGCGGGCTGATGTAAGGCCATTACTACCCATACCGCCATTGTATTCAGTTTCGTAAGTGGTTTTGCCATACGATGCTAAACCCACAACTACATTGCCTGCTTTAATATTGGCATTGTCTATAACGTCGCTGCGCTTCATTCGGCATACAACGGTAGAGTCTACTATAATAGTGCGCACTAAGTCGCCTACATCGGCTGTTTCGCCGCCGGTAAGGTAAATATTAAGGCCGTGCTTGCTCAATTCATCTACAAGCTCTTGTGTTCCGTTTATAATGGCTGATATAACATCGCCTGGTATCAGGTTTTTATTGCGGCCTATGGTGCTCGATAGCATTATGTTATCGGTAGCACCAACGCACAACAAATCATCCAGGTTCATTACCAGTGCATCCTGGGCTATGCCTTTCCACACACTAAGGTCGCCGGTCTCCTTCCAATACATATAGGCCAGCGACGATTTGGTGCCTGCACCATCGGCATGCATTACAATGCAATGCTCATTGCTCCCCGTCATATAATCGGGTACTATTTTACAAAAGGCTTTAGGGAACAAGCCCTTATCCAGTTTGCTTATTGCCTTGTGCACATCTTCTTTAGAGGCCGAAACCCCGCGCATATTATAAAGAGACTCGTTTTTTTGCATGGGTACAAAAATAAAACATCCCGCCGAGGTGGGCGGGATGTTTTTAATATGGTTTACTAATTTACTTAGTTTTTAGGAGGAGTTGGGGTAGTTCCACCAGGTGCAGGAGCATCTGTTGGGGTTGGCTCTACTTCTTCGCCATCTTCGTCTTCGATAATAATTTTCGGAGCTACAATTTTCGATGGATCTTTAGGAGCAACATAGTCGTTACGGATAACTTTAAAGTCGGTACGACGGTTAACCTGGTGTTCTTCTTCAGTACACTTAACGCCATCTTTACATTTGTTCAACAATTCGTATTCGCCCATACCTTTTGGCATCATGCGGTCGCCAGCAATACCTTTGCTGATTAAGTAATCAACAACAGATTGAGAACGTTTGAAAGATAATTCTTCGTTGTATTTGAATGATGAACGAGAGTCAGTATGAGAACGTAGTTCGATAACAATGCTTGGGTTATCGTTCATCGTTTTGATAAGGCCATTTAATGAGTCCTGGTATTGTGGTTGAAGTTCCCATTTAGCAAGTTCAAACAAAATTAATGGAAGTTTAATAGGCTTATCAGTAGTTAATAACATAAAGTCAAGAACAAAGTCTTTGCTTTCTTCTAAGCCTTTAGTATCAAATTTACTAATACCGGTGGTGTTGATGAATTTATCTTTAGATACGTTAACCTCAAACGAAGTGTTTAGTTTGAATTTAGCGGTAGGCTTGCACTCAAACATATAGCTGCCGGTAGCATCGGTAATGGCCTCTAAAGCAGTACCGTCTGAACCTGTTACGGTTACTTTAACACCAGGCATAACCTCTTTGGTTTGCTCATTGCGGGCAACACCTTGTAAAGTAAAACATGGAGGAGGAAGCATGAAAGAGTAAATATCATCGCCACCTTTACCACCTTTACGGTTAGAGCTTAAGTAGCCTTTCTCTAAGAAATCACCTGTTGGAGACTGACCTTGGAAAACGATACCAAAATCATCTCCGCTAGAGTTCATTGGGTATTTCATGTTGGCTACGCCACCCCATTTGCCGCTTGCTTTTTTGGCTTGGAAAATATCTAATCCACCCATGCCTAAGTGGCCATCAGATGAGAAGTAGAAAGTACCATCATCGTGCAGGTAAGGGAAACGCTCGTTGCCTGTAGTATTAATAGTGTTGCCAAGGTTAGTAGGCTTGCTCCACTCTTTTTTCTTTTTGTCGTAAGTAACAAACCAAATATCGGTGCCACCTTGTCCACCCGGCATGTCTGACGAGAAGAACAATGTATCTTCTGTTGGAGAAAGGGCAGGGTCGCCGCAAGAGAAGCTATCTTCAGGAGAAAGCATAATTTGTGTAGGCTCATCCCAGGCGGTAGCGCCTTTTTTCTTGCTTAAAAAGATTTGACAACCAACAGTCTTATCTTTTTTCTCAGAGCAACGGGTAAAATACAATAGTGTGTATTTGTTATTTGATGAAGGAGAACCTTCGTTCATTTTGCTGTTGAAAGGGGCAGCAAGCGGTGCAGGAGTGCTCCATTTACCGTTTTTGTCAAGCTTAGCTTCAAAAACGTCTTCAGTGCTTTGACCTAACCATGGGTCAAGCTCGTTACCAGTAGTGCCTTCACGAGAAGATGTAAAGGCGATGTCTTTAAAGTTCTTTTTAGTGTAAGCTACACCCCAGTCGTTGTATTTGGTATTTAGCTGAGAAACGTTCTCTACCGAATATTTGGTAGGAGCATCTTTCCACTTTTGAGCCAGTTTGCATGACTCAACGCCATTCTCGCCGCGAGGGTCAGATGGGGCCAGTTTTTTATAGTCATTGTAAGATACAACGGCTTCGTCATACTTCTCCTGCGCTTTTAGGGCGTCGGCAAGGTATAAAGTAGCTAAAGGGTCGTCGTACTTAGCTTTAATCGCTTTTTTGTACCAAACCTCAGCATTCTTATAATCGTGATTACGACGGTAAGCTTCTGCTGTTTTGAAGGTAATCTCTACCTTCTGGTCTTTTTTAATTTTTTTTGAACTTGCCTTTTTGTAAAGTTCAATAGCCTCAGAGTATTGGGCGTTTTTGTAAGCCTCATCGGCCGCCTTCAAAAACTTGTTCTGGGCCGAGGCAACTGTTGCCATAAAGGCGAAAATTGCAATAAGAGTAAGCGTTCTGCTCATATTCATAGGTTGATTAGGTCTTTACTTAATCCTTGTCAGCTAAAGTAAAAAATATTTTCCACAACAAATAAAGGTAAAAATTATAAAAGCAACAAAAGGTTTAGGCAAAATCTTGTTATTATTGTTTACCAGGGTCGTCGGTAATGTCTTTTGTGGCGTCCTGAGTTATCTTTTTAGCCTCTTGTTCCATTTTACGGGCACTATCCTGTATCTCTCGCTGAATGCCGTTTGTAGCGTCTTTAAACTCGCGCATACCTTTACCCAGCCCCTTGGCCAGTTCGGGTATTTTGTTGGCACCAAACAAAAGCATCACCACAAACAAAATCAAAACTATTTCGCTTGTACCAAGATTTAAAAATAAAATGATTGCGTTCATACTTATTACCTGATATATGCAAAGATACAGTAAGAACCGATGCCTGAAACAATTTGTTGCTGTTGATTTGATGCAAAAAAAATCCCCCGGCTGATACCAGGGGATTAAAACGTCATTTAAACTTACCGTTTACTTAGCTGTTGCTCCCTTTTTAGCTTCTTCAACTAATTTCTTCTTGCGGAAATCAACCACAATAGGGGTTGCTATACATATAGAAGAGTAGGTACCTATTATAATACCAAGTAACAGCGCGAAAGAGAAACCACGGATAACCTCGCCACCAAATACAAATATTGCGAACAATACAAAGAAAATGGTTAATGAGGTGTTGACGGTACGGCTTAGTGTTGAGTTTAATGCATCATTAATAACACTAGAAACTTCGCGTTTAGGGTTATCAGCAAGATACTCGCGGATACGGTCGAATACTACTACGGTATCGTTAATAGAGTAACCCATAACAGTTAATATAGCGGCAATAAAAGCCTGGTCTACCTCTAAGCTAAATGGCAATATGCCATAGAATATAGAGAAGCATGAAAGAATAAACAAAGAGTCGTGCAGTAACGACACAACAGCACCCAAACCAAACTCCCATTTACGGAAACGGAATACTATATATAGGAATATACCGGCAACCGCAAATAAGAACGACCAAGCAGAAGAACGCTTAATATCGTCGGCCACTGTAGGTCCCACCATATCGCTGCTTTCTACTTTAGCTTTGTTGTCAGGCATGGCGGTAGCCAGGGTTGATTTTAGTAAATCTTCAACCTCTGTACTTACGTTTTCTGTTTTATCGTCAATACGGTACTTGGTGGTAATTTTCACCTGGCTTTGTTCGCCAAAGGTTTTAACCTCAGGGGCATTGCCTCCAAATGGTTTAGCTAAAGCTTCGGCCACTGCGGTGGTTTCTACAGCCTTATCAAAGCTAACTACATAAGAACGGCCACCTTTAAAGTCTACACCAAAGTTTAGTCCGCGGGTAGCTAAAGAGGCAGCACCAGCTAATGTAACTAAGATAGAGAATGCGTAGTAGTATTTACGTTTGCCAATCCAGTCGATTTTAACATTGCGGAAAAGGTTTTCAGTAAGCTTGGTAGAGAATTTAATATTCATGTTACGGCCAAGCATAAACTCAAACACTAAACGTGTGATGAAGATGGCAGAAAACAATGAGGTTAAAATACCAATAACAAGGGTGGTAGCAAAGCCCTGCACAGGGCCAGTACCGTTTACAAACAACACCACACCTACAATTAAGGTGGTTACGTTAGCATCTATAATAGATGAGTAGGCCATTTTAAAACCATCGGCAATGGCCAGGCGTATGCCTTTACCATGTCGCAGCTCTTCGCGTATACGCTCATAAATAAGTACGTTCGCATCAACCGACATACCCACCGTAAGTACGATACCCGCAATGCCGGGTAGTGTTAATACTGCACCTATAGAAGTTAAAACACCCATTATAAAGAACAGGTTGACAAACAAGGCAATATCAGCAACCCAACCAGAGTTGTTGTAGTAGAAGCCCATGAATAGTAATACAAGGGCAAGAGCTATCATAAACGACAGGAAACCATCGTTAATAGCTTTTTGGCCAAGCGATGGACCCACTACAACGTCTTGCACAATGCGTGCGGGGGCGGGCATTTTGCCTGCTTTAAGCACGTTGGCTAAGTCTTTTGCCTCATCAAGTTTAAAGTTACCTGTAATTTGAGAGCTACCGTTAGGAATTTCGTTAATTACGTTTGGTGCAGAGTATACATACCCATCAAGAACAATGGCGATAGCTTTGCCTTTGTTATCGGCGGTAAGGCGTTTCCACCTTTGAGAGCCCTCACCATTCATTTGCATTGAAACCTGTGCTTCAGAGCTGTTTTGCTGGTAATCGGCACGGGCATCAATAACCACCTCGCCGCTTAGGGCAGGAGTGCCATCGTTGCTGGTTACACGTATAGAAAACAGTTCAAGAATAAGTTTACCGTTAGATAATGTTTTAGGCTTTGCAGCCCAGTATGGCCTGAAATCGGCAGGGAAAAGAGCTCTGATAGATGGCAGGTTTAGGTATTTATTAACCTTGGCAGTGTCTTTAACCTCGGCAACACCAAAAGCGGCACCATCAACATATACTTGCTGGCCGGCCTCGTTTGTTCCAATATTAGGGTTAAGTACGGCGTATAGTGGGTTTTCTTTGTTAAACTTGGCACGTTGCTCATCTTCGCTTAAGCCAGCGGTATCAGCAGCTGCTTTTTTGTTAGAGTCGGCTTTGGCAGCAGCCATAGCTTTGTTTGCACTATCTTTTTTAGCGACCGCCAGTTGGGCAGCTTTAGATGTATCGGCTACAGCTGCGGTATCCTGTACAGTGGCAACAGTATCGCCACCAGCAATAAGGCGCAACATGTCATTAGCCTTTTGCATGTAAGGGGCCATCTCTTCGTTTTGGTAAGTTTCCCAAAACTCAAGGTTTGCAGAACCCTGAAGCAGTTTACGCACACGGCCTTTATCTTTAACACCCGGTAGCTCTACCAATATACGGCCGGAGTTGCCAAGCTTTTGAATGTTTGGAGAAGTAACACCAAACTTATCGATACGCGTACGTAATACCTGAAAAGTACGGTCTATGGCGGCATCAGCCTCGGCGGTTAATACCTTCAACACATCCTCGTCGGTAGACTTGTAAGGGTCTATCTTATCTTTATTGGCAGCATTGCCAAATATAGCAGGCGATGCTAAGCGCTTACCCGGAGCTACGGTTTTCCAGGCCTCGCCAAACAGGGTAACAAAATCTTTATCAGAAGTTGCCTGGTTGGTTTGGGCAAGGGCTATAGCCTTTAAAAAGTCGGGGTCGGTGCTGTTGTTGGCCATTGTTTTAATCAAGTCAACAGTAGACACCTCCAGAGTAATGTTCATACCTCCTTGTAAGTCAAGGCCCAACACCAATTCGCGGGCTTTACACTCCTGGTAGGTATAGTTATAAATACCCAGGTTAAATACCTTTTCGTTTTTAATAGAGTCAAGGTAGTTACGCTCTTTGGCGGTGTCGCCAGCTGCAAATTCGCGGGCATCGCTCTCAACCGAGCGAGTAATGAATGTAAACGAGATTTGGTAAATACAAACCAAACCAAGTATAATTGCGAAAAGCCTTATGGCTCCTTTATTCTGCATTATTTTTAGTGTTTATACAGGGTTATTTTAAGGTCGGCAAATATAAGAAACTATTGTTAACCGCCAACACCCCCTATAAAATTCGGGGAAAGGCCAACAATTACAAGCGGTTTAAGGGGGTTTAAAATTAACTTTAGTAAAGAAGTGCCTGCCAAAGTACAATTTAAGGCCCAATAGCTTAACTTTGTAGAAACAGCGTAGTATTATGATATTAAGAGTTAGTACCCTTGCAATTGCCTTATTAGTAACCCAAGTGCTTACTGCCCAGTATGTTTTTAAACGTAACGACACGGTGCAGGTGATAAAAAACACCAACATACAGCAATATGCCTGGGGCGGGGGCATCAACTTTTCTCAATACTCTAATATAGACCTGAACTTTGATGGCAAAAAAGACCTTTTTGTTTTTGACCGTACCGGAAACCGTATACTGTGCTTTATAAACACGGCCACCACGCCTGGCCAAACCGCCTGGACATTTGACCCCGGCATGTGCTACAAATTCCCCCCGATGGAGAACTGGGCCCTGCTGCGCGATTACAACGGCGATGGGAAGGAAGATATTTTTACATCGTTTAACGGTAGTGCCAAGGTGTACTTAAACACATCGAACCCAACAGATGGATTGCAGTTTCAGCTGGTAAAGTCGCAATTGCTTTCTTTTTATACTGTAAGCCTGCTGGGTTTATTTATTAGCCCCGCCGATATTCCGGCTATTGATGATATTGATGGTGATGGTGACTTAGACATACTTACGTTTAGCCTGGTAGGATCGTGTGTGGAATACCACCAAAACCAAAGCATGGAAACGTATGGTAATGCCGACAGTTTAAAGTTTATTTTAAAAACCGACAACTGGGGCCTGTTTACCGAAAATATTAATAACAACAACGTTACATTTAACGATAGCTGCGATAAACCCGACCCGCAAGGGCCTGAACTGTTGATTGCGCCTGATACCTATGTTTCTAACCCTGTGCATGATATGCCTGATGAGGATGGAGACGGCACCTATCCCAACCTACGCCATCAGGGTTCGACAGTAGCTACGCTGGATTTAGAAGGCGATGGCGACAAAGATTTGTTTTTGGGCGATGTATCGTTTACTAACGTGTCTATGCTTACAAATAGTGGCAGCGCCCAATATGCTTTGATGGATGCGGTAGACCTTAGTTTTCCGGGTTACGATACGCCGGTTGATATACAGCTTTTTCCGGGCACCTACTTTGTTGACATAAATAACGATACAAGACCTGATATGATTTGCACTCCCAACACAGGACTGAATGGCGAAAATACCCTTGGCGTATCATTATACTATAATATAGGTAGTGCCCCGCAAAATACTTTTGACTTTATACGCAAAGAATTTATACAGGGCGATATGGTTGATGTGGGCGAAAATGCCCTGCCTACCTTGTTTGACTATAATAACGACGGGCTGCAAGACCTTGTTATTGCCAACTATGGCTACTACCAAAACGGCGGTATTTACCGTGGTGGCTTATCTTTGTACAAAAATATTGGCACCCCTACCATACCCAAATTCAAGTTTATGGACCGCGACTGGGGAAGCCTGTCAAACCAAAACATAAACTTTATGGCCCCCAGCTTTGGCGATCTTGACGGGGACGGTAAAAAAGACCTTGTATGTGGCGACCGAACCGGCAATCTGCATTTTTTTAAGAACATAGCCCCTACTAACGATACGGTTGTTTTTACCCTTATGCCTACGGCCTTATCTACTATTGATGTGGGTGGCTACTCATCGCCGCAGTTGTACGACCTAAATAAAGACGGGCTGCTAGACCTTATTGTGGGCGAGAAAAACGGCAACTTAAACTATTTCCCAAATACAGGAACAGCCAACAACTTTATCTTTGCCACCCTGCCTTTAACAGATAACCTGGGCGACATTGATATTATAGACCAAACGGTTAGCAACTTTGGCTACAGTATGCCCTGCCTGTTTGACAGTGCCGGAGTAACCCACCTGGTGGTTGGCGCCCAACGCGGCACCCTGTTTCACTATACTAATATAGATGGTAACCTTACCGGGGCTTTTACCATGCAAGACAGTACCTTTACCACCCTTACCCGCCAGGGCACCTATGCTGCACCTACCATGGGCGATATTAATAACGATGGGTATATTGATGCCATTACGGGTGTTGCTACAGGTGGGGTACATTTATACCTTGGCCAAAACCCCCTTACATCTTCGGTGGAAGAAAATGTTACGCCCTCTGATATTTCTATATACCCCAACCCTGCAAATGGTATGGCATTTATTACAAATACCAAGGTTAAGCCAGGCGAAAAACAGGTTCTTACTGTATATGATTTAACGGGTAGGGTTATTATGAGCGAGAATATGACTGGCAACCAGCACCAGTTGAATATCAGCACACTTACTAAAGGCATGTACTTAGTTACCATGCAAAATGCTAAGGGAATGGTAACCAAGCGGTTGATGGTTTATTAACTATAAGCTACGTATGTTTTTTAGTTTACATCTGACAACTGAAATCTGACAGATTAGCTTTTCTATTTCTCTTTCAATGTTTTAATTGAAGAAACCAGCATTCTTATTAATTCTTGAGAATCAGCAATCAAGCTTAAATATACCTCAACCGAAATAAAGTGAGTGTCTTTTAATAAGCTTAGCCAATAAGAAGTTTCGTTGGCTTCTTTCAATGCTATACTAAGTTTGTGCACAAAGTCAGCCTTTGACTGTGCATGCTCAGCTTCGCGTACCAAAGCACCAATAGCGGTACCCGACCGAAGCAATTGGCGGCTCATATCAAACTCTTTATGTTCTTTGGCAATACCTCTGCAAGTATTAATACAGCGGATTGCAAAAGCATACGATTTTTCCTGGATAACTCCTTTTAACTTTAACTCCATAGAACAAATAGGTTTAGTTCTTTTCTGTCAGATGTCAACTGTTAGATTAAAGACTATGCTTTGCTCATTTCTACATAATACTTATAGAAGTAAGGGATGGTTTCGATGCCTTTGTAGTAGTTAAACAGGCCATAATGCTCGTTTGGTGAGTGGATAGCATCGCTATCTAAACCAAAGCCCATAAGTACTGACTTAGCCGCCAGCACTTTCTCAAACATAGCTACAATAGGTATACTGCCACCGCCGCGTGTTGGTATAGGGCGTTTGCCAAAGGTTGTTTCCATAGCCTTGGCTGCAGCTAAAAACGCAACAGAATTGGTTGGGGTAAGCACAGGCTCGCCGCCATGGTGGGCGCGCACCTCTACTTTTACCGAAGCCGGGGCAATGCTTTTGAAATAGCTGGTAAACAGCTCGGTAGCTTTATCAGAGCTTTGGCCCGGAACTAAACGCATAGATATTTTAGCAAATGCTTTTGACGGAAGTACGGTTTTAGAACCTTCGCCGGTGTAGCCACCCCAAATGCCATTAACATCAAGGGTTGGGCGGGTACCGGTACGCTCTAAAACGGTGTAGCCCATTTCGCCCCATACATCGCCCATATCAAGGTCTTTTTTGTATTCCTCAATATCAAAAGGCGCTTTGTTAAGTTCGGCACGTTCTTCGTCTGTTAACACCAACACATCATCGTAAAAACCGGGAATGGTAATGTGGTTGTTCTCATCGTGCATCTGGGCTATCATTTTGGCCAAAATGTTGATTGGGTTGGCAACCGCGCCGCCATAAACACCGCTGTGAAGGTCGCGGTTTGGGCCGGTTACCTCCACCTCAACATAGCTAAGGCCACGCAGGCCAACGTCTAACGATGGGGTGTCGTTACCAATCATTGATGTATCAGAAATTAAAACCAAATCGCACTTTAATTTCTCTTTATTGGCAATACAAAAATCAGTCAGGTTACTGCTGCCTACCTCTTCTTCGCCCTCTATTAAAAACTTTACGTTGCAAGGCAGTTTGTTCTCTTTAAACATGTATTCAAACGCCTTAACGTGCATATACATCTGGCCTTTATCGTCGGCACTGCCGCGGGCATAAATTTTTTCGTCTTTTATTACCGGTTCAAACGGTGGAGAGTCCCACAGGTTTAAAGGGTCGGCAGGTTGCACATCGTAGTGGCCATATACCATAATGGTTGGTAACGAGGCATCTAAAAACTTCTCTCCATACACAATAGGGTGGCCCGGGGTGGTGCAAATTTCAACACTGTCAGCTCCAGCCTCGGTAAGGCGGGCGGCTACCATTTGGGCAGCTTTAACCACATCGCCGGCATATTTAGAGTCGGCGCTAACCGATGGGATGCGAAGCAAATCAAGCAATTCGTTTAAAAAGCGGTCTTTATTTTGGTCGATGTATTGTTTAACTGTATCCATGGATGATTATTTTTTTTGCAAGTTTATTAATAATAAGCTTACGCTACCACGCCTTTTTACCCCTCGCCCAACCCTTCCCCTTTAAGGGTGGCTAAAAATCTTCTTTTATCCGCATACTCTGTACAAATACTTATCTAAAATCCATCAGGTATTGGATTGATATATTAAATTTCGTGTTCCGATAAACCTTTAAATATGTTTTTTGTCTGTTTATAATAATGTCAAATTTTTGGCGTATTAATTGCAGCAACTTGGTTGTTATGGTTTGCGTACAAAGAAAATGCTTGCGTGTACCACTTTTTTTGCTATTTTTATAAAAAATTTTACCTTGTGTTGACTATAAATAAAGGCTTATACAAACTAAATCCTGTTGGCAGCTTTGCTGTTAAAGGAGTTTGGGTATTGGCCCTTTTGTTGTTTGTAAACGCAGGTGCTAAGGCTCAACTTGATGCCACGCCCGGTGGGGCAGCTACACTGGTACAAAATACTTTGCTTGGGCCAGGTATTACGGTATCAAACATTCAATTTTCGGGCGCAGCGCAAATGCTGGGCTCTTTTACCTACGGAGGTGGGACGCCCAATTTAGGGCTGGTCAGTGGTGTAATGCTTAGCAGCGGCAACATTACCGATGGTGAGGGGGCAAACACATCAGCCAATGCGGGTGTTGACTTTGGGCAACCCGGAGACCCAAGCCTGGACCAGATACTTGGAGCTCCAACTATGGATGCAGCTGTGCTTGAATTTGATTTTGTTCCCCAATCAGATAATGTGGCCTTTAGGTACGTTTTTGCATCAGAAGAATACCCTGAGTTTGTAGGCACACAATATAACGATGTGTTTGGCTTTTTTATTACCGGGCCGGGGTTTCCGCCTGCAGGCCAAAACATTGCCATTATACCAGGCACTGCAACCTCTGTAGCCATTAACAACGTAAACCAGATAAGTTTTTCTAACTATTACCGCGATAATACAGGTGGTGCATCAACCCAGTTTGACGGGTTTACAGCCGTATTTACTACCAGAACAGCTACGGTTGTTCCCTGCTCTACCTACCACATTAAAATTGCTATTGCCGATGTTGGCGACGGTTTTTATGATTCTGCAGTGTTCCTTGAGGCATCGAGCTTTAAGAGTGTAACCAATAACATTACTGCTACCGTTAGCTTTGGCACCAACAGCAACCTGTTGTATGAAGGTTGTGGACAGGCTAACATTAAATTAAGTAAATCGCAGATTACAAATATAGCCGAGGATATGACCGTTAGCATTTCGGGAACGGCTACCAACGGGGTAGACTACAACCAATTTCCCACAACGGTAACATTCCCCCCCGGCGACACAGTGGTTACAATACCCCTTGTGCCTATTTTTGATGGGGTAACAGAACCCAACGAAACGGTAACCCTTAGCATAACACAGAATATTTGCGGGCAAATCATAACTAAAACAGTAAACCTTACTATTACCAACGTTGAGCCTTTGCAGGTAAACGTAACGCCCCCTTTTACAAGTTACCAGTGCCCCAACATTGCAACCAACCTAACGGCAAACGTAACGGGCGGCATAAGCCCTTATACCTACACGTGGGATAACGGGCTGGTTGGACAAACCATAAACGTATTGCCCCAGCAAACCACAACATATACCGTAACGGTAACTGACAATTGCAACGCGCAAACAGCACAGGCACAGGCGGTTATTGATTTACCAGGCTATGTGCCGCTTGATTTGATAACGCCACCCGACGCAGTAATATGCCCCGGCGACTCTATTCAACTGGCGGTAACCCACAGTGGTGGACGTGGAGGCGCTGGCGAGGTTACATTTTTATGGAATAACAACCTTGGTACCGACTCTGTAATATGGGTTAAGCCTAACGTAATAACATCGTACGACATAACAGTAACAGACAGTTGCGGTACTACAGTTACCAAAACCATTGTGGTAGATGTAATGCCTACCAATGCCGATTTTGATTATTTCTACATTGAAAACAGGATTATTAAATTTATGGACCAGTCGTCGGCTGATGCTATAGACTGGCGATGGGATTTTGGGGATGGAAATATTAGTACCGACCAAAACCCACTGCATAATTATGCCGATACAGGGCTGTACCGTGTTACCCTTATTATTGAGAACAAGTACGGCTGCACCGACACGATTACCAAGATAGTTAGGGCATACCCAGACTATGCATTATATGTGCCAAATGCCTTTACACCTAACGGTGATGATATAAATGAAAATTTTTCAGGCCTCGGGCAGGGCTTTACTAACTACGAAATGTATATCTTTAACCGCTGGGGCGAACAGATATTTAAGTCTACGGATTATGCCACCCGTTGGAATGGGCGCGACAAAAGCGGTCAGATATCACCGCAAGGCATATACGTCTACCTTATTAAAGTAAAAACACCCCCTGGTGATGAATACACGCTGCGTGGAAGCGTAGCTTTAATAAACTAACATGGTAAAACATTACACTAAAAATCTATTTACACTTGCAATTGCTTTAACATGTATTGTTATTTCGGCAGATGCACAGTTAACAGTGCAAGGCGGGCAAACCCCACAATCGCTGGTACAAAACGTACTGGTAGGTACTGGTGTTACTGTAAACAACATAAACTTTGTTGGCGATGCTAACCAGATAGGCTCTTTTAACGGGCAAAACTCTAACATTGGCATAAACAGCGGCATAATCCTATCAACAGGAAGCATACTTACCGCACCGGGGGTGGGTACCGATTTTTCGAGCACTGACCTTGCCTTACCCGGCGACAACGATTTGGATGCATTAACTACCCAACCAACTGAAGATGCAGCAATACTAACTTTTGACTTTATACCGCTAAACGACACAGTGGTTTTTAATTACGTATTTGCATCTGAAGAATACCCGGAATTTGTAAATGGCGGATTCAATGATGTGTTTGCCTTCTTTATATCGGGCCCAGGCTACCCACAACCAACTAATATTGCATTAATACCCAATACAAATATACCTGTAACTATTGATAACGTAAACGCAGGATCATTTCCTCAATACTACGTAAATAATGCCAACGGAGCAACAGTAGCTTACGATGCCTTTACCGTTAAGTTACAAGCCCTGGCCATTGTTGTGCCCTGCTCAACCTACACCCTAAAAATAGCCATTGCCGATGCCGGTGATGACGCATACGATTCTGCCGTGTTTTTAGAGGCACAAAGCTTAACATCAGGAAATGCTGATATCTCTATTTCGGCAAATTCTGTTGCCAATGTAAACGACAGCCTTATAGTGGAAGGCTGTATTGATGGTGTTATTGCCTTTATCCGCGGTGGCGACCTAACAGATACCACCGTAGTAAACTTTGGTATTGGAGGCTCTGCAACCAATGGTGTTGACTACACCCAAATAGCCGACAGTGTTGTGTTTTACCCTGGCGATACACTGGTACTTATAACCATTGACGCTTTATATGACGGGGTTGCTGAAGGCAATGAGAATGTGGTTATTATATTACAACAAAATACTATCTGTCAAAATGTTCCACCGCAAACAGTATCAATTGTAATAACCAACGTAAACCCAATTGTGGCTACCATTACCCCATCAAACCCACAAGTAACCCCATGCTCGCCTGCACAAATTACGGCATCGGCAACGGGTGGTTTTGGGCCTTATACTTATACATGGGATAATAACCTACCACCAGATTCATCACACATTGTAAACCCAAGCCAAACCACTACCTATAACGTAACCATAACCGATAGCTGCGGTACGCCTGTAGGTACGGCATCGGTAACTGTAACGGTTGGCCCTCCGCCACCAATTGTGGCCCAGATAAGCATGGGCGATACCATTGTGTGCGACGGGACAGTAACCTTTACCGCATCGGCAACGGGCGGACAGGGTCAACTATCGTACACCTGGAGTAACAATGACCCTAACCTTACCCAAACAGTAACACCTACTGAAACCACAACCTACACCATTACATTTACCGACAGCTGTGGCAGCACCCCCGGGGTTGCCGAAATAACCGTTAGTGTAATTTGCGAATTGGAGGTACCTAACGTATTTACACCAAACGGCGACGGACAAAATGACACTTTTGTAATAGGTGGATTAGAACTATACCCAAACAGCGTACTAATGATTTATAACCGCTGGGGACGTAAGGTATTCCAAAGCGATAACTACCTGAACGACTGGGGTGGCGATGGTCTGTCGGAAGGGGTATATTACTTTGTTCTTGATGTGCCTGCTAAGCCTGACAAGAAGCACGGTACTGTAACTATACTTAAATAAAAACAATAACGCTGCATATACGTTTTTGTTTGTGATAACGGAAAAACATTTAAATAGGCTTGCTGAAGAAAGCTGTCATAGGGCTAATACTGGCATTAATCTCATTTCAGGTTAAGGCAACCCATATTATTGGCGGCGAGTTATATTATGAGTGTTTAGGAAACAATCAGTACCGAATAGTTTTAAAACTATACCGCGACTGTTTTAATGGTGTGCCCCCGTTTGATAACCCTGCATTTATTGGTATCTACACATCAACAGGTGCAATGGTTGATATGGACCCTAATATTGGTGGTGCGCAGGCGCTATCTATGTTCGACCCTGTAATAACCAATCTGCCCCCGGTTATTGCCAACCCTTGTTTAGTTGCCCCACCCAATATTTGTGTGGAAGAAGGCATATACGAAACGGTTGTAACCCTGCCCCCGATAAATGGTGGGTATACGTTGGTTTACCAACGCTGCTGTCGCAACAATACTATATTAAATATTGTAAGTCCTGAAGATGCAGGCGCTACCTACACATCATTTATCCCCGGGACCGGAAATTTTGATTGCAATGCCAGCCCCTACTATAACAACTTCCCCCCTATTGTATTGTGCATTAACGATCCTTTATCCTTTGACCATTCAGCTACAGACCCCGATGGCGACTCGCTGGTATATTACCTTTGTAACCCGTTAGACGGGGCATCGCAAACAGACCCGCAGCCCAACCCGCCTATCGCCCCGCCGTTTAATAATATTATATTCAACAACCCGTTTTCATCAGGCTACCCATTAGGCTCTAGCCCGGCTTTGAGTATAAACCCGCAAACAGGCCTACTTTCGGGCACGCCTAATATGCTGGGGCAATTTGTGGTATGTGTATGCGTAAACGAATACCGCAACGGGCAACTAATAGCCACCCATAGCCGCGATTTTCAATTTAACGTGGTTAACTGCTTATCTAACGTAGCGGCAGCTTTTATCAACCCAAACCCCGACCCGCTAAACAGCTGCAATGGCTTTGACATACCTTTTGACAACGAAAGCAATGGGGCTCAATTTTACTATTGGGACTTTGGTGTAGCGGGTATTACCAGCGATACATCAACAGAAATAAACCCTACCTACTCTTACCCCGCACCAGGCCAGTATACCGTTATGCTTATTGCAAACCCCGGCTACTATTGTGCCGATACAACCTATACAACCTTTGGTGTATACCCCTTGCTTGAAGCTTATTTTGACCCACCGCCAGGACAGTGTATTACAGGCAACAGCTTTGATTTTACGGCAGGCGGTGCCTACCAAAACAGCACGCAGTTTAACTGGGATTTTGCCCCTGCGGGTAACCCATTAAACTCTACCCAGCAAAACCCGCAAAACATAAGTTACCAGGCGCCTGGTACGTATGGCGTAACGGTTACCTATATTGGCGAGGGCTGCACGCGCAGCTATACCGATAGTGTTACTGTATACCCGCTACCAACCATCAACTTACAAATATCAGGCGGTAACGGTTGCGAGCCTTACCCTGTGCAGTTTACTAACGAGTCGACAGCATCAGACACCCCGCTGCAATACCTGTGGGATTTTGGCGATGGGGAAACATCAACAGAAGCAAGCCCCCTGCATATATACCAAAACGAAGGGCAGTATGATGTTACGCTAATCGCCTACTCACTGTCGGGCTGTGTAGATACTTTAGTGCTGAACAACCCCAACCTTATAACTGTAAAACCCAGCCCTACGGCAGGCTTTACTATAAACCCAGTAGAAACCGATGTGCTGGCTCCTTGGGTAACGGTTACCGACCAATCTGTTGGTGGTGTTTACTGCCAATTGTATTTAGGTGTTGGCGATACACTACCCAATACCTGTAGCTATGCTTTGGCTTATCAGGATAGTGGTACATATTATATATCGCAAATTGTGATAAACGAAGTGGGTTGCCCTGATACGCTTATCAAGCCTGTACGCATTAACCCAATATTTCGCTTTTACGCGCCCAATGCCTTTACACCTAACGGTGATATATACAATAATGGCTGGCGCACCTATGGCGAGGGTATTAAAACCTTTCAGCTATATATTTTTAACCGCTGGGGGCAAAAGGTTTTTGAGAGTGATGACATTTTTGAAGAATGGGATGGCACATTTATGAACCGCGGGGGCGAAATATCGCAAGACGGGGTGTATGTGTATGCCGTTTACCTTACGGATGTGTTTGGTAAAAAGCATGTTTACCGCGATATGGTAGTGCTGATAAAATAGAGAGCCTTAACCCTAACAACTCTGCAAAGCTGAGGGGTACAATAAACATTTTTCAGTTTGGTTTGTAAGGTTAGTATCGCCTTCTCGTCTAATAATAAACTGCGAAAGCGAACTCAACAACAATGAAAACAAACAGATTATTTACTACGCAACTAATAATAGTTGTGGTATTAATGGTAGTACCTTTATTTTGGGCTTGCAGCCAAAAGCCTAATGATGTAAATTACAGTAAGATTAAAAACATGGACATTTCAGCAGACACCAACAAGGTTGTGAAAACCGAAGAAGAATGGAAAAAGGAACTAACGCCCGACCAGTATTATATACTGCGCGAAAAAGGCACCGAGCGCCCTTATACAGGTAAATTTTTAATGACAAAAGATAAAGGGATGTATACCTGCGCCGGCTGCGGGAACCCTTTGTTTTCATCAGATAGTAAGTTTGACTCACATTGCGGCTGGCCAAGCTTTGATAAAGAAGTGGCGGCTGGTAAAATTATTACTAAAGATGATAACACACTGGGTATGCGCCGCACCGAGATTATGTGCGGACGTTGCGGGGGCCACTTAGGCCACGTGTTTGACGATGGCCCAACAGATACTGGCTTGAGGTATTGTGTAAATTCAGTTTCTTTGGAGTTTGTTAAAGATGGCGATATTGCTAAAACAACTAATACTACAATGGAAAATAAATCGATAGACACCCTTACCCTTGGTGCAGGCTGTTTTTGGTGTGTAGAGGCTGTTTACCGTATGCTTGACGGCGTTATAAGTGCCGAATCGGGCTACTCTGGTGGCAACACTAAAAACCCAACCTATAAAGAGGTGTGTAACGGAACAACTGGCCATGCCGAAGTAGTGCAGATAGTATTTGACCCTAAGAAAACATCGGTAGAAGAAATACTGAAAGTATTTTTTACCGTACACGACCCTACAACACTTAACCGCCAGGGTGCCGATGTAGGCACACAATACCGATCGGCTATATACTACCGCGACGAAAACCAAAAGAAAATTGCGGAAGACATTATCAGCGCCCTTAGCAAAGAGCATGTGTATGACAGCCCTATTGTTACCGAGGTAACTAAGTTTGATACCTTTTATAAGGCTGAAGATTACCACCAGGATTACTACAACAACAATGGTAGCAACTCATATTGCGCCATGGTAGTTAAACCTAAGGTAGAGAAGTTTGAAAAGGTGTTTAAAGACAGGCTTAAGAAAAATGCTACTCATTAAGAACCAACCATAATATTACCATACCAGCCACCGGAAATTTTTCGGTGGCTTTTTTTAAATTTGATTGTAAGGTTGAACATAGCAGCCCGACTAATACACTAAACCATACCACACCATGAAACAACTTTTTATTACTGCATTAGTACTCGTAAGTACTACTTTAGGCGCCCAGGTGCCTAAAAAAATTATTGTAGAACACTTTACCAATACCAAGTGTAGCATTTGCGCCAGTAAAAATCCTGGTTTTTATACCAACCTAAGCAACCACCCAGGGGTTTTGCATTTGGCCATACACCCAAGTTCGCCATACACAACGTGCCTGCTAAGCCAACAAAGCCTTGTTGAAAGCGATGCCCGAACCAACTACTACGGGCTGTACGGTAGCACACCTAAATTTGTTATAAACGGCACAGACATACCCACCAGTACCGACTATAGCAATGCCGCCTTATTCACTCCATTTGCAGGGCAAACATCGCCGCTAAGCATTAGCATAAAGCAATATAAATACGGGGTTGATTCAATAAAATCAACCATTACAATAAAAGCTGTTGCAGCGCACAACTACACCAACGTAAAACTATTTGGCGCACTGGCCGAAGACACACTAAACTACACCAGCCAAAATGGTGAAACACGCCACTATGATGTGTTTAGAAAAGCCCTTTGGGGTGCTGAAGGAACAACTATTACTGCCCCTGTAAATATTGGAGACTCGACAGTATACACCGTAACCACCTCTGCCAACCCGGTATGGAATTTTGCGCGCATATATACCATAGCATTGGTGCAATTGGACAATACGAACGAGGTAATACAGGCCGAGGCTGTGCCTGCAACCCAACAAGACAGTGAGGCTCTAACCGGGCTGAACCAGTTAACGGTATTAGATGCGGCTATATTCCCCAACCCGGTAAAAGGCTTGCTTACAATACAACTATCCTCTGCCGGGCAGGTGAATTTAGTGATACTATCAGCTGACGGAAAAACCGTTACCAATACCCGTTTTAACCAACAAACTACCATAGACTTAACTGGGTTGCCGGCGGGGCTTTATGCTGCCGTTTTAACCACGCCAACAGGCCGTGCCACCAAACGTGTAATAGTACAATAATACAAATACCCCTCTCTCTACAATTAAAAGCCGCCTGTATTGCACAGGTGGCTTTTTTTATTCGTATAATAAAACATTGTAAGGATTTTTAGCGTTACCCGACTAACAATAAACCCAATATTTACAATTATGAAAAAGTTGGTGTTAGTTTTATTAGCAATGCTGGTGTCTATTTGTATTTATGCCCAGAGCAGTACATTACGCAAAAAGCACCTTAACCAAACCAACCAGATAGCCATAGAAGGTTACGACCCGGTAGCCTATTTTACCCAACGCAGAGCTGTTAAAGGTGTTAAAACCATATCGCATACAGCGCTAGGTATTACCTACTATTTTTCATCGCAAGAAAATAAGAAACTGTTTATACGGAACCGCAGTAAATACGAGCCGCAATATGGTGGCTGGTGTGCATCGGCCATGAGCAGCAATGGGCAAAAAGTAAAGGTAGACCCTACCAATTTTAAAATTATAGACAGCAAGCTGTACCTGTTTTGCGATACCAGCTACAAGAACTCCCTTTCGGGCTGGAAGAAGGACGAAAAAGCCGTTATTTTAAAGGGCGATAAAAACTGGAACAATCAATATAAATAAATCTTTTGCCAACTATATTATTTTTTACCAGGTTGGTTCATCAATTATTCAACTTATAAAACATAAAATTAGGCCAATTTGGTTAAGGTGCCATTAGCTTTGGCTGCTCAATATCATAAATAGAGCTATGTAATTTTAATACCTTTGTACTATGGCTGATAAAAAGGTAATTCTGGTAATTTTAGATGGTTGGGGCATAGGTCAAAACACGCCTGCAAATGCAGTGTTGGCGGCTAATACCCCTTATTTTGATTCGCTTATTGCAAAATACCCCCATAGCCAGTTGCGCACGGATGGATTGAACGTTGGTTTGCCCGAAGGGCAGATGGGCAACTCTGAAGTAGGCCACCTGAATTTGGGCGCGGGCCGCGTTATCTATCAGGATTTGGTAGAGATAAACCTTGCATGTGAAGATGGTACCTTAGGCCAGAATGAAGAGCTTTTGAATGCCTTTAAATACGCCAAAGAAAATAACAAAGCCGTGCATATGATGGGCTTGGTTTCTGATGGATGCATCCATTCATCAGACAAACACCTATACAAGCTTTGCGAAATTGCCCGCCAGCACAATTTGGTAGATGTGTTTATACATGCCTTTACCGATGGCCGCGATACCGACCCTAAAAGTGGAGTGGGCTTTTTACAAAAGCTGCACAACCAGCTAATGCAAACCACAGGGCAAATAGCATCGGTTATTGGGCGCTACTATGCTATGGACCGCGACAAGCGCTGGGAACGTGTGGCTGCTGCTTACAACCTATTAGTTAATGGCCAAGGCGAGCAGGTAACAGACATTATTGGCGCTGTTGAACAATCGTACACCGCCGGTATTACCGATGAGTTTATAAAGCCAATTGTAAAGGTGGATGCCGATGGTAACCCCATTGCCACTATTAAGCCCGGCGATGTGGTTATATGCTTTAACTACCGTACCGACCGTTGCAGAGAGATTACCGAGGCACTTACCCAGCAAGACCTCCCCGAGCAGGAAATGGCTAAGCTTGACGATTTGTACTACCTAACCATGACACCTTACGACCATAGTTTTAAAGACGTTAAGGTTATCTTTAATAAAAAAGACATTACCAATACGCTGGGCGAAGTGCTTGCTAACGCAGGCAAAACCCAGCTGCGTATTGCCGAAACAGAAAAATACCCTCACGTTACCTTCTTCTTTTCGGGAGGGCGAGAGGTGCAGTTTGACGGCGAAAGCCGCATTATGGTAGCATCGGCGAAGGATGTGCCTACCTACGACTTTAAACCCGAAATGAGTGCCTTTGGAATTGCCGAAGCGGTGGTTAAAGACATGGACGAGCATACGCCCGACTTTATCTGCATTAACTACGCCAACCCCGATATGGTGGGCCATACGGGCGTTTTCTCTGCTATTGTTAAGGCAGTAGAAACGGTTGACAAATGCCTGCAACAAACCATAGACAAGGCTATTGAAAAAGGCTACTCAGCTATAATACTGGCCGACCATGGCAATGCTGAGTTTGCCGTAAACAATGATGGCACGCCTAACACAGCCCATACAACCAACCCGGTACCATGCATTTTGATTGATAGCAACCATACCGCCCTAAAAGATGGTAAGCTGGCTGATATTGCCCCTACTATTTTAGCCCTGATGGGTGTTAAGGCCCCGGAAGAAATGGCTGGAGAGGTGTTGGTTTAGCTTACAGCGTGCAGCATAAAGCGTTTTGAATACTATCAATACGCATACTTAATGTACTGAAAAGCAATATATTGTGAATTTTTTATCAATATTTTTTGCATTTTACATACAAAGTACTATTTTTGCAGCCCTAATATTCCCTGATAGCTCAGTTGGTTAGAGCGAATGACTGTTAATCATTAGGTCTCTGGTTCGAGCCCAGATCGGGGAGCATAAGTAGACAGGCTGGCAGAAATGTCAGCCTGTTCTGTTTTAATAACTCCCAAACCATTGATATTACTAGTCAAAAGAACAAGCACCTCGTTTATTCTTGTGGTTCGATAACTATTCTCAGAAAAAATTAATTTTAAAGGGAATATCGAACCAATCAACTTTTGTTTCACCTCCAAACTAGCTCTGCTGTAATATTCCTTTATGTTATAAAGAAGGGGGAAGCCATATTCTAAGTAAGCCTTTAGTGCCGATTTTTCCATTCCCACCTCATTTCGCTTCTCAACCAATTCCTCCTCCTCACTATCAATACGCCTTTTAATTCCTTTGTAGTCTGAAGCTTCTATAAAATCGTTTAAAAATTTATCCTCAAGAGAAGCCAATTTTGCTCTTACTGCTCTTATTTGGATATCTAGGTTATCCATATATTGTTTTCTTTCTATATCACCTGCACTGAAAACATCATCCAAAATCGAATCATATAAGCATAATATTTCCGCAGGAACTTGAAAGCTACCTAGGTAGTTCGCGAATATTTCATTCGCAACATCTGACCTAAATCTCTCGTTGCAACCTCTTTGACAATGGTAATAGTAATGCTTAGCCCCATTGCGACTTCTGGAGCCGCTTCCAGTAAGATTACTAGAGCATATACGGCAGACTAAATGTCCTCTTAAGGGAAGGTTATCATTCCGAGTTATTCTAACTGGGATTTTTTTTTTCTTTCCATCTAGTATAGCCTGCACCTCGTTAAAGAGCGACTCGTCAATGATTGCTTCATGCAAACCTTTTACTACCGTTTCGGCTTCATCTTTCCAAGCAGTAATTCTAATTTTCCCGCAATAAAATGGATTCCTCATTATATTCAGAAAGGTTTGTTTGCTGCAGTTTTTCATCCCTTCTTTAAGTAGTCGCTTTCTTATCTCGTCTATAAAATAAGTGCCCATGGCAACTTCTTGAAAGCCTCTAACAATAAAAGGTGCATTATAAGAATCAACTTCTACTAGCCGTGTTAGTTTATTATTCTTATAACCCAACGGAGCTCGACCTGTACATCTTCCTTCTTTATTGGCCTGCCTCATTCCTCTTTTGGTATTGTCACCTCGAACTAGGTTTTCTTGCTGAGCAGCACCTGTCATTATAAGAAGAGGGAGAAATTTTGCAGTATCTGTAAAGTCTAACTCTCCATCATTTAGCGAAAAAACTTTCACATTAAAAGCAGATAGCTCTTTCACCATCATAAGAGTTTCCATAGCATTTCGGGAAAATCGGTCTATTTTTGTCACAATTAATACACCTGCCAAAATTTCCTTTGACTTTAGCATCCTCAGAATACTCTGAAACTCAGGCCTGTTAAAATTTTTTGCAGAATGGTGTTCCTCAAAAGTAAACACTTCTGTAAAATTCTCTCGTTCACAATACTGGCGAAGTCGTTGTGTTTGCTCTTGTAGACTATAGCCCAACTCTTTTTGCTCATCAGTAGAGACACGGGAATAGATTATTGCATTAGAGCTAGTCTGTTTGTTTTTTTCGTGTTTCATATTCAATTAGTGCTATTATGTATAATAAGTTACGAATTTTCTTTGTTTCTTCAACATTATACTGCTTAATATTCTTGTTTAAAATTGACCTGCATTTTTCAATTGAAATCATAGAAAGCTATTGCTCTCAGCCTCGGTTTTTCCGATGGTTTTTGACGTTTGTTTTTCATTTGTTCTTAAAATTTTCGTTTGTAAATTCTCTTAATATACAGTTGATTAAATCCAGAGGTTTATACTCATTTATTCGGAACTATAGCGACTTTAGATGTCTTCTTGGACTTATCTAATCCAGTAATGTGTAACAACATATTCAATAGCATAAAATTATTTGAAATATGATGGTCTATCCATTGCTCTGTAGCATTAACTTCTATTCCTAGTTTTTTAAATTCTTTAATTTTAGTTATACCCTTTTGTATGTCTCGAGAGAATCTGTCCCATTTTATGACTAGCAAATAGTCAATATCTGCTTTATTCTTTTTAGCGTATTTAAATAATAGTTTGAACTGTGGCCTAACAAAAGTTTTTCCAGAAAAACAATCATGGTAGTGTTTAACAACTTCAATTCCTTTAGCTGCACAGTACTTTCTTAGCTCATCTTCTTGGGATGTTTGTGAGTAATTATGTAGCTGGTCATCTGTAGCTACTCTAGTATAAAGTATTGCCTTTTTCATCGACCTGTCATTTTTAGTTTGCATTTAAAATTTTCGTTTGTAAATTCTCTCAATATACAGTTGATTAAATCCAGAGGTCTTTACATTTATTACTTGGTGGCTATGTTCATTTAATAGCATTCCTATATTGACTTTCCCCTTTTCTACAAGCTCTACACTTTCAATAATGGTAATTTTATTGCCCGTTAGTTTTATCTTTATTTCAGATAAATTACCTTTTAGAAATTGCGAAAGCAAGTAGTTTATAGCTGTTGTATTTGATGCTTTTTCTTCCATTTTTAATTTTATTAGTTAGTAAATAATTGCCCCAGTCAAATCCTTATGAGTCATTGTAAAAGATATTTTTCATGCCGTAATATAGACAGGACAGCCAAAAAAGGGGAACCTCCACACAGCTCGACTCCTTATATATATGACTGTGGTCTTTCATGCCGTAATATAGATGGGATAGGCAAAAAAGGGGAGCCTCCACACAGCTTGGCTCCTTATATATGTTGCGGTTGTTCTTCATGGCGCAATATAGATGGGATAGGCAAAAAAGGGGAGCCTCCACACAGCTCAGCTCCTTGTATATATGACCGTGGTCTTTCATGCCGTAATATAGATGGGACAGGCAAAAAAGGGGAACCTCCACACAGCTCGACTCCTTATATATATGACCGTGGTCTTTCATGGAGCAATATAGACTGGACAGGCAAAAAAAGGGAACCATCGCCGAGCTCAGCTCCTTGTATATGTTAGGGTTATTTTTCATGCCGCAATATCGCTGGGATAGGCAAAAAAAGGGAACCTCCACACAGCTCGACTCCTTATATATATGACCGTGGCCTTTCATGCCGTAATATAGATAGGACAGGCAAAAAGGGGAGCCTCCACACAGCTCGGCTCCTTATATATGACCGTGGTCTTTCATGCCGTAATATAGATAGGACAGGCGTAAAAGGGAGGTTCAGCGGCGCTTGGCCCATTGTCTGTATTACGATTGTTCTTCACGCCGCAATATAGCTGGAACAAGAAAAAAGAGGGATAATCAACCCTCGATTGCTTTCAAAAATCGTTGGTTAAAATAAATAACAAGCCTTTGAATAGCTCTAGCAAGTGCCTATAAATACTCTTATTCTAGCACCTAAATCAAAAATTCCACCCTTAACAGCCTAAATTTCTGTTGGTTGAGATTTTTTGGCAAAAAAATTGGGCAAAAAAATGCGAGAGCATATACTCAACTTCCCTTTTTTTTATTTTTTTTTGGCGCGAAATTGATTCGCCCCGCTGACCTCACTAGCTAACAACCGCCATCACCTTAATAATTTGACTGTCTTTCTTGGAAAATATTGAATGGGCAAATAAGAAGCTTGTTGCAGTCACTTTGATGTCAGTCATTTCGCTTACTTTGAAAAGTTTAAGCTTGCTATTTGTGGGGCTTATTTCAAAGCCTCTTAGCATAAGCTCACCTGTTTTATTGATGCCAATCAAGTAAGGCTCTAAAGTTCTTTTAGTTCCTTTATACGTAAATTCTATTCGCTTTTTATCTGTTATAGCGGAAATAATATCCAGTAACATAGTTTTTACTATAAATAGTAAAAAGAAATGCCACCCCGCTGAGAGGTGGCATTTCTTTTTCTTAACAGGTAACTTAAAGCCTGTGATTATAGTTTTATAAACGCTCTATTGCAAGCCGCATTATCATCCATTATAAGTTTAACCATGTAAGCACCAGGCGCAAGGGTTGAGGTATTTAAGTCAAACTGTTTGCCCGATTTGTTTACCTCAGCCATTATTAGTTTGCCATACATGTCATAAATTTCAATAGCTACATTGTTAGCGAGCTTGGTAAGACTAATGGTTATGTATTCATTGGCAGGGTTGGGATATATTCTAAACTGTAGTATTGATGCATCAATTAATCCTACGTTATTATCTACCGTTAACAAAGCTATTGCAGTTGTATCTGAACAACCATCTAGTGAAACTGCGCACCTGAAGGCCTGCCCATTATTTGCGGTTGTGGTATTGCTTACTGTTAGTGTATTTGTATTTACTCCGCTGTATTGCCCCGCATTGCTTAGGTTTTGAAAACCAAACCCTAAGTCCGATTGCCACTGGTAGGTTTGTATGTTACTGCCCGAGACGCTAAAAGTCGCATTGGTAGCTAAGTCTACAGTTTGGCTCTGGGGTTGGCTTGTAATCCCTAAAGAGCAGACACTAAGTATGGCAGAGTTAGAGTTAATTGAACAGCCCCCAGAAGATATTACACACCTAAAGCTTTGGTTGTTATTGTTTGGTGTTATAGAACCAACCAACAATGTATCATTAGTCACTCCACTGTATTGCCCTGCATTGCTTAGGTTCTGAAAGCCCAGTCCTACATCGCTTTGCCATTGGTAGTTTGCATTAGGGGTAGAAGTTGTTGCTACAAATTGGGCTGTTTGTCCCAAAGATGACAGTTGGTTTTGAGGTTGTGATGTAATAACTGGCGCAGAGCCTACAGTCACCGTTATTGCTTGTGATGTAGCGGTGCAGTTGCCATTGCCAACCGTTACGGTATAGTTAGTCGTTTGGGTTGGTGACACCGTTATACTTTGCGTTTGCTGCCCATTACTCCAATTGTAATTGCTAGCAGAGCTAGAGGTTAATGTTACCGACTGGCCTTGGCAAATTGTCAGGCCACCCGATGGGGTTATGGTGGGCGTGGGCACCGATGAGTTTACAACCACCGTTATTGCTTGTGATGTAGCGGTGCAGTTGCCATTGCCAACCGTTACGGTATAGCTAGTCGTTTGGGTTGGTGACACCGTTATACTTTGCGTTTGCTGCCCATTACTCCAATTGTAATTGCTAGCAGAGC
>CAMBQF010000021.1 GCA_945869825.1 Chitinophaga pinensis
ACTGTTGGCTACCGCGAGTTGTTTGATTATTTTGAAGGCCATGATACTATTGCTGCCGCTGTAGAATTAATTAAACGCAACAGCCGCCGCTACGCCAAGCGCCAAATGACATGGTTTAACCGCAACGAAGAAATTAAGTGGTTTAACCCCGCTGATGTGAAAGAGGTAATTGCCTACACAGAGCAACAGCTATCGCTTTAATTATCGTTACTCGTTATCTTCCTTTATTAGCAGGTAGTTTGCCAACCATTGAAATGCGACAAACCCCAGAATGAAAACGGGTGTCATTACATTAAACAATTCATTTGTTGAGAAAGTTAACGCTATAGCAATAGCGCCTACAATGCCTAAACCAATGGTATAACCTAGTAGTAAGTATTTGTTTTTTGATGGCGAAAACATGGTACCCAATGGCAACATCATGGCAAAGCCAAACGCCGCAATTGCCAACATCTTTTCATCGGCCAATGCAAAGTACAATGCCAGCCCGGTAATGCATACAGCCAAACTTAGCGCTACAAAATTCGAGCTTATTTTCTCCTTTCTATCCAGCAGCAATTGCCCGTATTTATTGAATCGTAGAAAGAGGTTACTTACAGGGGTAATTATCCAGGTAGAGAATGCAATTATAGCAATGGCAATAATTAAAGGTGTAAGGTAAGGTTGAAGCGCCGGGCTATTGCGGGCTACGGTTCTTAATGCCCTAAAACCAAAAGCAAAACCTATTATAACGCCCCACTGGTATTTGGCTGTCATATTGCCCATCCAAAATGAATACTTCAAAAACAGCCTGTACACAGGGTTTGCCGCTTTTAAAGCTTCCAGCATCCCCGCTTGGGTATAGCCTAAATTAGGGTTGTTGGTTAGGGCTTCTTTAAAATGCTCCAGCGCTTTTTTATGGTCTCCCTGTTCTAATAATCCCCACCCATAATTGGCATGGGTATAAGCATTGTTAGGGTCGTTTTTTAATGCGCCCTCAATAGTTTCGTACGATTCTTCCTTACGGTTTAGCTTGTTAAGTGCCGTGCTCCGTACGTTTAGTGCCAGTAAATTTTCAGCATCAATTTCTAAGGCTTTGTTTGCTGCATCAAGTGCCACTTCGTACTGTTTACGTAGCAGGCTAATGTGTGCCTGTAGTGCAAAATAATCAGCATCATAAGGGTCTAGCGCTATGGCCTCGCTAATAGTCTCTTCCGCATTATCAAATTTATCCTGCTGTATTGCAATGCGCGATTTGATGTAAAACAGGTGTGGGTTTTCAGGCGCCAACCCAATAGCATCATCAATTATATTATTGGCAATCTCATACCTGTCTTGTTGCAGGTTTACTTCTGCAAGTAATGAAAGTACGTAAATGTTATTAGCGTCTTGTGCCAGCAATTCGCCCAGTATCTTCTCCGCTTCGGTATATTTTTCCTGCTGGATAAGGATTTCAACTTTTGATAGCCTGATGTCTTCTACCATGTTATTTCTTAATTTTCATGTAAGTAAGTATGTCATCATACAGCCCTGAATTGTTGGCAAACAAAGCAAAGTTTTTTGCTGTAGAAAACCACTCTTGCGTGCTTGGCTTATGTTTTTTTAACGCGGTAAGCAAATCGCCCGTTTCCAACGGTTGCGGTATACCATCGCTAAACGATGATTCCAGTTTCTGCTCAATGGCTATATCAATAACCGCGTCAATGTCAGCCCCCGAATAGTGTTCCGCTTTTTTGGCTATGCTTTGTACATCAATTGTACCCGTGGGTTTGTTGTTTAGTTTTAACCTCAATATTGATTCTCTTGATACGACATCAGGTGGCGGCACAAATACAATCCTATCGAACCTTCCAGGCCGCCTAAATGCAGGGTCTAAATTCCATGGGGTGTTGGTTGCCCCAATAATCAAAACGCCATCGTTTGTGCTATCAATGCCATCCAGTTCTTGCAAAAACTGGTTTATCAGGTGCCTGCCACTCGATTGTTTCATATCGCTACGGCTGGCGCCCAGGGCATCAATCTCATCAATAAACAAAACGCAAGGCGTATTTTGCCTGGCCAGTTCAAATATATCATGCAGGTTTTTCTCGCTGTTGCCAACCCACATATCTAAAATATCATTTAACCCAACACTAATAAATTTAGCATTTACCTGCCCGGCTGTTGCCTTGGCAATATAGGTTTTGCCACAGCCCGGCGGGCCATAAAGCAAAATGCCACCACCAATTTTTTTGCCATAGGCTTTGTAAAGTTCGGGGTGGAGGAGGGGCTTTATTATTTTTAATTCTATTTCTTTTTTTACCGCATCCATTCCGCCAACATCACTAAAATTGATAGTTGGTTTTTGAAGAAACCGGCTATCGGGCTCATCCACTTCGTCAGTGTCTGTAGCCTCATTGCTGCCCCGTTGGCGCAATTGGCTATCCAGCTCTTCGTCAAAATAGTTTTTGTCAATAGCCAATGCTTTTTTGTAAGCCTCTATTGCTTTAGCTATTGCATGTTCTTTTAAAAGGGCTTTTGCATGCAGGGTAAAAACGACAATTTCATTTGTGCCCCTGTCAATTACTTCCTCTAAAATAACATTGCAGGTAGAGTAGTTTCCCTTTTTAAAAAACACGGTTGCCAGCCCCACTTTTGCCTTTGTATCGTTAGCTATTTTAATAAGGGTTGAATACTCTGTTTCTGCCTCATCCAGCCTGTTTAACGATAATAACGTATCGGCCAGTAAAAACCGTAGCGGGGTATTATCAGGCGAGTGTGCTAATGCATCCCGTAAACTATCTATTGTATTGTCGTTCATGTTTTCAATATTACTGTATTCCGAAATAAAAGTAGGTGGTATTTACAGGGCTAATATAATTAGAATGTTGTTGCTGACAAGAGGGGTGTAGGGCATCAACTGCCAACTATTATTATATTTGCAAAAAAGGATACTGTTGAAAAAGTTACTCTTAGCACTGTTTTGCATTGCCACACTTGCCCTTAACGCCCAGCAAGACACTACAAAAAAAGGCATTGATTTGGGCCAGATTCATGGAAATTTCCAGGCTGATTTTCAGTACTATAATACTGATACCCTTATTGGCGCACCCATAGTGCCAGAGAAGATACGCTCTAACGGTTTTATGAACCTAACCTATACCCGCGGTAACTTTACCGCAGGGGTGCGTTTTGAGAGCTATTTAAATGTATTACAGGGCTTCGACCCACGATATAAGGGCACAGGCATTGCCAACCGATACGCATCGTATGCTTTTGATGGGCTTGAAATAACCGCAGGTAACTTTTACGAGCAGTTTGGCACTGGTATGGTGCTACGCTCTTACTGGGAACCTAACCTTGGGGTTGATAATTCATTTGACGGTGTTAGGGTAAGGTTTACGCCTGTTGCAGGCGTATACACCAAGCTTATGGTGGCCAAGCAGCGTGCTTTTTTTGATAAAGGTCCGGGTATTGTGCGCGCTGCCGATGGCGAGGTAAACTTTAACGAACTCATTAAAAAATGGGAAGACAATAAATTCCGATTAACCGTTGGTGCCAGCGCTGCCAGTATTTATCAAAAAGACGAAGACCCCATATACATTTTGCCTGAAAACCAGGCTGCCTTTGGTGGGCGTATGAATATAGGCTATGGCAAATTCAACCTGTATTCAGAGTATGCCTATAAAATGAATGCCCCATCGGCTGTAAATGGTTTTATCTACCGCCCGGGCCAGGCATTAATAGTAAACGCATCGTATTCGCAAAAAGGGTTTAGTGTGTTGCTGGGTGCTAAGCGTTTGGATAATATGGATTACAGGTCGGACCGTACGGCAACCTTAACCAACCTTACCACCAATTTTTTGCCGGCCCTTACCCGCCAGCATACCTACAACTTAGCGGCTACTATTTACCCTTACGGCACACAGCCTAATGGCGAGATGGCTTACCAGGCAGATATATCATACAAAATTAAAAAAGGTACCATGCTGGGTGGTAAATACGGCACCGATATTTCACTTAACATATCAGGTGTAAACGATATTGAACGTTCAGCCGCACCTAACGACACTTTTGGCTACAACTCACGCTTTTTCGGCGTTAGCAAAACCATCCTTTTCCGCGATTATAACATCGAAATTTCGCATAAGTGGAATAAGGATTTGAAGACTAACCTGATGTACATGTACTTTGCTTACAATAAAGATATTGTGCAGTTTCAGAACTATGCTTCAAGCGTGTATGGCATCATCCGTGGGCATATTGTAGTGCTTGATGTTAATTACAAATTCAGCAAAAAAGTAGGCTTACATGCCGAGTTACAAAACCTATACACCAAACAAGACGAAGGGAGCTGGGCTATGGGGCTTTTAGAGCTATCTATATCACCTCATTGGTTTATAGCCGTGTTAGACCAGTATAACTATGGTAACACCGTTAAAATTGAACGTGTACATTATGTTACAGGCTCTGTTGGGTATACCCGTGGTGCGCACCGTTTTATGGCTACTTATGGCCGCCAGCGTGCCGGTATTTTCTGTGTGGGTGGTGTGTGCCGAAACGTGCCGGCATCAAATGGTTTAACGCTTTCTGTTAGTACTAGTTTTTAAGAGCTAAGCGGGTTTGGGTTGATACTGTTACGGTGTTTCCCTTATCCAGCTTATTACAATGGCTTCAGGTATTTGCCCGTCTATTATTTCTTCCATATCATCATCGCCCTGTTTGGTAAATTTAGAGTGTACCGTCAGGTTGGTTGATGGGGTAAAGCTGTTAAAGCTCATTACATTGTCAATAATTAGTAAGTCTGATACCTTAATTATTTCCCCGTCTTCCAGGTCCCATTGTATAGCCTGGAAACGGTCGTAAGCGTCTTTGTAAACTACCATGCCGGTATTGTTTTCGTGGTTGGTCCAATGCCCTAAAAATGCATAGCCGCCATCTTGCGCCAATACACCTTGTAGCGAAGCCGTAAACAGTATTAATAGTAAAACTACTTTTTTCACTTTTATTAATTTTCTAAATAATCCTGTACATATTCCCGCACCCCTTCTTCCAATGTAGTAAAAGGTGCCGTGTAACCAATACCACGCAGTTTATCCATAGTAGCCTGGGTATAGTATTGGTATTTATCGCGTATATCAACCGGGGTATCTATAAATTCAATTTTAGGCTCAAGGCCCAAAGCTGCGTATGTAGCATTGGTAAGGTCTGTAAAGGTGCGGGCAACGCCTGTGCCAAGGTTATATATGCCACTATGTTTACGGTTTAGCATAAGCCAAAAGCATACGTTTACTACATCTTTTACATATACGAAATCGCGCAGCTGGCCACCATCGGTGTAGTTTGGGTTGTGGCTGCGGAATAACTTTACAACCCCTTTTTGCTTTATCTGGTTGTAAGAGTGGAATATAACCGATGCCATACGGCCTTTATGGTTTTCGCCGGGGCCATAAACATTAAAAAACTTTAAACCGGTCCAAAAATAGGGCTTCTCAGGCTGCTTAATGGCCCATTTATCAAAGTTGTTTTTGCTTTCTCCGTAAGGGTTTAGGGGCACTAATTTCGGTATTATCGTTTCATCATCCTGGTACCCTAAATCGCCATTGCCGTAAGTAGCGGCCGATGATGCATAAACCATAGGCAGGCCAAACTCAACACATAACTGCCATAACTGTTTGGTATAGTCAAGGTTTAGCTTATTAAATATCTCTACGTTAAATTCGGTAGTATCTGTACGCGCCCCAATATGGAATATAAACTGTACCAGCTTGTGGTTCTCTTTAAGCCAATAAAAAAAATCATCGCGGTGCACCCGTTTGGTAATTAGCTTATGCTCAAGGTTAGGGGCTTTTGCAGGGGTAGAAAAATCATCAACGGCAATAATATCATTATAGCCCTCATCATTCAACTTACCTATCAGGTTGCTGCCAATAAACCCTGCTGCGCCGGTTACAATAATCATATCTGCAAAGATAGTATTTAGTATTAGCCTTATATTAACTATGGCTTAAATGAACAGGGGGTAATTACTTGGCGGTATAACACCATTTGTTTGCCCTATGGTAAACATGGTTTCTATTGCTTTTTTACCCTCTGCACCAAGGTTTACAGAGTATTTGTTTACGTATAGGTTGATGTGTTGTGCTATCACACTATCTTCCATCTCTTGCGAGTGTTGTTTTATATATGCTCTGCTGCTTTCGGGGTTGGCAAAGGCGTATTCTATACTCTCGCGTATCAACGCGTCAACGGTGTATTGCAGTTCAATGTCTAAATCACGTTTTATAAAAATACCGCCCAGAGGAATAGGCGAGTTGGTTTGTTTTTCCCATTCTTCACCCAAATCTGTTACTTTAAAAAGGCCTTTCTGCTCGTAGGTAAACCTGTTCTCGTGAATAATTAACCCCATATCTACCGACCCATCCACTACAGCCCCCTCAATACCTGAGAATATCACTTCTTTTTTACTGCGCGCCTTTGGATATAATACACCTAACAAAAAGTTGGCGGTAGTCATTTTGCCGGGTATTGCTATGGTTGATGTAACAATATCTTCTTTTTGTAGTGGGTGTTTAGCTATAAGCATGGGGCCGCAATTGTTTCCCAACGCACTGCCTGAATTTAGCAGCACATAGTTTTGCATACAGTAAGCGTATGCATGAAAACTAAGTTTGGTAATATCCAGCTTGCCCTCTGTAGCCCATTGGTTTAGTTGCTCTACATCGGCATACTCCACTTCAAATTCAATGCCTTTGGTATCAATTTTCTTGTTTACCAGCGCATCAAAAATAAATGTATCGTTAGGGCAGGGCGAAAACCCAAGTGTTAATTTCATTTTAGCAGACCTATCAGGTACTCATTCAAATTTTTTACAGCCAAATCCATTTTCCAGTTTCCTTTATTGCGCGGTTCTACGTAGTTAGAAATTGCCCTTATTTGCACGTATTTAGCGTTTTCCAGCTCGCATACGTAGGCAAAAGCCGCACCTTCCATACTTTCGGTTACAGGTTTGTACTGCTCTATTAACAAATCTATTTGTTGTTGGTTCCCGCTGGCTGTATTTACCGTAATGCCTATAACCTCTTCGAGGCTGCCAAAGGGTGCAGGGCTAAAGTTAATAATAAGCCCATCGGTAAAAGGCCTTTCGTTTTTGTCAACGAGGTTTAAGCCAAACAAATCAATAAACCGGCCATTATCATCAGCCCCTAAATCGGCAAATGCATCTACAGATATGTTAAGCACGGTGCCTAATTTATAGTTAACGTTGAAACATCCGCAAACACCGGCATTTATAATAAAGTCGTAGCTGTGTGTAGCCAAGTGCTTGCCCAGTTTATAGGCGGTGTTTACCATACCTACACCGGTTACCAAAAACTCAACACCCGGCAGCGCATCCATAGCCTGCTTTACCTCCATCTCTGTAGCGCTTACAACAAGGGTCTTCATCAATTATTTTATATTTTTTATCCCCTCTTGAGAGGGGTGCCAAAGCTATGCTTTGGCGGGGTGTGTCATATGGTCTAATTGATTATTAAAATCCACCACCACCACCGCCATTGTCCTGCATTTCGCTGGGTGCCGATTTTGGTCGCTTGCTTTGTGGTATAAGCTTACCAAACTTCCAGGTAATGCTAAGGTTTACCCACCGGGTTTCGCGCTTGCGCAAACCATCCTGGTTAAAGCCTATCCCTTCTGTTACATAACCAAACTGGCGCTGGTCAAATACATCGCTAAGGCGGGCAACAACACTCAGGCGGTCTTTCCAAAAATCGTATTTAACAGATATATCCATATTTTGGAATGGCCTGATGTAGCCCTGGGTAAATACCCATGGCACACCCAGGCTGTAGCTAAGTTGAACATCCAGGCCTTTTAAAGGTTTAAAAGACATCATGGCACGGCCCATACCACCCCAGCGGCCCGCGCTTAAACCCTGTTGCAGGTTGTTTGCGTTTAGCCTGGTATAAAAAGCACCACCGTTTAGGTTTATACGCCACCATTTGGTAGCATCGTAGCGCAGGGTTAAATCTATTCCGCCAGAGTGTGATGTGTTTAGGTTAAAAGATGTAATGCGGCTAACGCCCAAACTGTCTACCGAACGGAAACGGGTAAACACACCCGTGGTGTAACGGTAGTATACCGATGGTGCTATGGTTATCTTTTTAGTTATTACCTGTGCCGACACATCAAAAGAATTAACATATTCAGGGTTTAGGTATGGGTTGCCAACAAACAAAAAGTAGGGGTCAGAGTAATCGGGAAAAGGGTTTAAATCCCAGCCGCGGGGGCGGTTTATGCGGCGGCTGTAGCTAAACCCAAACTCTGCACCCTCATTCATTTTATACTTTAAAAAAGCACTGGGGAATAGGCTGAAGTAGTTGCGGTTAAACTTCTGGTTTAGTGTTTTTTGGTCTACCGTATAAAAGGTTTGTTCTGCACGCAAGCCTGCGCTATAGCCCAGTTTTTTGTAGCTACCGGTAAACGTGCCGTAGGCTGAGTATACCTGGTCGCTGTAAGTAAAGCCATTGTTCAGGTTAACATCGGGCGTGTAGTTGGTATTGTTTTCGTAGGCGCGTTTAGAGTAAAAGTTATAGTCCATTTTGCGGGCTATTGTTTTTAATCCGGTCTCAATTTTATAGCTTTCGCCCAACCTCATGCTATAATCGGTTTGCCCGGTCAAAATAAGGTTTTTGCTTGTGTTTTGTGTCAACTGGCTCATCCAGGGTTGGTTAGCAGCATCATAGTAGCTTTGGAACGCATCTAACGAGTCGGTAGGGGCAGAGTATGATATGTAAAAATCTGCCGTATAGTCTATACCCGGTTTGCGGAAGGTACGTGCATAGTTTACCGATGCATCGTAGTTTATGCTACGGTTAACGGTTGTATTATCGCGTGTAAAGTAATCCAGCGTATCGCCCACGCTATCGTACCAAAAATACTTTATCAGGTTAGGGTTTGTATTTTGCCTCCACGATGGGGTAAATGCTGCCGACAGGTTGTTAAACTTATTTATATTCCAATCTAAGGCAATGCGACCCATGTGCGACTCGTTAACAGAGTAACCGTTGCTGGTTTGGTCCATAAAGTATAACGTATCCTGCGAGTATTTTGTAATAGAACTGCCTAAGTTGAAAAACCGTTGGTTCATGTAGTTGTACGATGCAGCTATATTTAGCTTTTTACCGCGTGCGTTTAGGTTTATGCCGCCATTGTATTTGTCGCCATTGCCTACTGTTGCGTTAACAGAGCCGTTAAAGCCCGGTTTGTCATTTTTTTTAAGTATAATGTTGATTATGCCACCCACACCATCAGGGTCGTACTTGGCCGATGGGTTGGTAATTACCTCTATACGGTCTATAGAACCTGCTGGCAGCTGGTCTAAAGCGCCTGCAGCTGTCATGTTCGATGGTTTTCCATCAATCAGAATATTTACATTGGCACCACGCAGGCTTATGTTTTTATCCTGGTCTACCGTTACCGATGGTACGTTTTGTAATACATCTACCGCGCTACCCCCGGTGTTAGATAGGTCTTTCTCTACGTTGTAAATCTTTTTATCTATACCACCGCTTAGCATGCTCTTGTCAGCAGCAACTTCAACCGTTTTAAGCTGTTTGCTGTTTGGCCTTAGGTTGATTTTTTCGAAGAATTTTTCAGGGTTTTTGGGTAATAACAAAAAGCTGTCGGTTTGGGTTTCTAAATAGCCAATAAAAGTAACTTTTAGCTTTACTAATCCCAAAGGCAGGTTTTCCAATTGAAAATAGCCTTTGTCGTCAGTGTATCCACCGCCGGTAACACTTTTATCTTTTATCTTAATTACAGAAACTACGGCATAGCTAATAGGTTTGCCTGTTTCACTGTCTACCACCGTGCCCATAACCTTGCCAATGGCAGGCATTTGTCCACCGGGTGCGCCGCCCTGCGGAGGTGTACCTGTTTTTGGTGCCCCCCCTGCGGGTGGGGTTTGGGCATTAACAATCAATGTAAGTGCTGCAAAAACAGCAATAAATAATAATCGTGCGTCTTTCAAAATCAGTCTGTTGTTTGTCATAATATAGTTTCACCTTTTTAAATGGGGCGCCCCGGCTTGTCGGGGTATGGGATTTTCTCTCTCCCCTAGAGAGGAGTTTGTCTAGCTAAACAAGGCCTTATCTGCCGAAAATTTACCCGGCCCCATTATCAGCAAAGTCATATAGCCTATCATATACAACAGGGCATGCTCGCCATCGCCTAAAATATCATCTCCGTGGGCGCCAAATACGGCTACTCCCATAGTTATAACCAAAGTGGCTGCTGCAAAACGGGTAAACAGCCCAGCTGCCAAAAGGGCGCCGCATACTAGCTCGCCAAACACAGCAAGTGCAAGGCTGGCTTCGGCGCCCATGCCAATATCATAAAATTTAATATTACCATCACCAGTCAATTTACCTAGTTTTCCCCATCCGTGATTTACAGCCATAATGCCCCCAAAGCTCAGTCGGAGTAGCAAAAGGGTAATATCGGGGGCGTATATTTTTGTGGTAAGTAACTTCTTCATTTTCAAAATGGTGTTATGCTATTTTTTTGCAAAGGTCAGGTTTTACAACAAATATTATGCACTTATTGGTCTTAACAGAGCTTATTTAATTACAAAATGCAATAACCAGCTTTAAATAACGGAAGTAAGGCCTTGTTAAACAGTGTGAACAGGCTTGGCCGGGCTAAAATGTTTTGTTTGTTTCTCAAATTCCTCTATATTTGAAACCCTAATATGCGTTTAACAGTAAAATACCCTATGAAAAAATTTTTACAAAGCAGATTATTCCTTAGTGCCATTGTTTTAACAATATTGGTCTCGTTTACCTTTTCATCGTGTAAAAAAGACCAAACCTGCAGGGTAAAAGTTACTGTTACCGATACATTGGGCACTAAACAGCGTTTTATGTGGGTTATATTAGATATTCCTGAGAACACCCCGCCAAGCCAAACTGGCAACGCCCCCAGCGATGTTTTTCCTTTACAGTTAAATACAAATACCGATGGTTTTGTAGAAGCTGAATTTAAGCTGCCTGCCATTATACAGGCCAATATTTACGACTCGGTAGACGTGCAATTCATCAACCCGCTTAAAAAGAAAATTATTAAGCTGGAAGCCGGTGAAACCGTTAGCGAGGTTGTAGAGGTACAATAATCATTAAATTTAAAGTACTCCTTTTTAGAGGGAGTGCCCGAACATACTAAGGGGTAGGGGTTTTTTCCTTCCCCTTTTCTTTTTTCTATTTACTGAATTTTGTATATTTGAATTAACATCAACCTACAATGCTTTGAATATGAAAAAATTTCTACCTTTTTTATTCCTTCTTTCAACTGTTCTTATTTGCTTTTCGGCTTGTAAAAAAGACGAAACCTGCGATGTACGTGTGTATGTAAAAAATGCTCAGGGCCAGAAAAAGAAAAATACATGGGTTAAAATAGACCTTAGCCCTGGCACCCCTCCGGGTAATTTTACAGACAGGGTACCTGTGCAGCTAAATACAGGCGATAACGGCTTTGTAGATGCAGAGTTTTCACTTCCCGCTAATCTAATGGCATTTGTTTACGATTCTGTCAACGTAGCGCTTGTTGACCCTCCTATCGGACAGGCAGTTATTAAGCTAGAGCCGGGCGAAAACGTTACTGTAACAATTGATGTACCTTAGGTTTAACCAGGCAAAGGTGTGATTTAGAAATTGTTCGCATCTAACTCGCCCCTAACCCCTATAACCTATCCCCTCTATATCCCCTGCTCTTTAAAATATTCAACTATGGCTTCGCGCATCAGCAAATGCTGTTGCGCAGGCTTTAGTGGCGGTAGCTTTTCGTTCAGTTTAAAGTGTGGCCAGTGATCTTCATCGCGGCCCTCAAACTCATAGTATCCGTAGCGTTCAAGCAAGGTGCAAATGGCAATATGCATTACAGCCAGCTTATCATCTTTCTTAAATTTCTGGAAACCCATTCCCAGTTCCTGCACCCCAATTAAAAATAATATGCCCTGCATATCAATAGGCGCGCCATCGCCAAATTGCTTGGATATAACCTCGCTAATACGTTTAAACTCATTATCTAATTCTTCGGTATTCATTTCAAATCATTTTTAATTCCACAGTTAATGCTGTGGGGTATACCCTCTCCTCTCTCCTAGCTCAACTCTCCTCTAATTAAAACCACACAGCCAGGCTGCTAAACAGTACAGTGCTGTAATTAACGGGTAGGTTGCTGCGGGTAAAAATACCATTACGGCCTCCATAGCCGCGACCTTCAAAACGCAAGAGTACATTTTTTACAGGGCTATAGCCAAGGCCCAGTGTTCCGCTATAGGCTTCAAAAGCCCTCGCCTGCAGCTGGTTAGGTGCAGATAGTACTCCGTTAGGGTCGTTAAAATATTCTAAACGCCCGCTAAGGCTAAACTTATCGTTAAATTTATAACGCGCAGCAGCATTTACGGTATACCAGGCATAATCGGGCTTGGCAGAGTTATACACCCCTTGCAAACCAATGTATGCTGTAGCGTTTACATCCCATTTACCTGCTTGCCATGTTAAAAAGAAATCGTTGAAATAGCGTGCGGCCAGCCATTGCTGGTTTGGGCTTCCGGCATCGCCAGCAAAGGTGTTCCAGTATAGGTTCAGGTTGGGCTTAATTTTATATTGCAGCTGCGATGCAAAGGCCGTACTTCGGGCGCTGGCGCTATTAAAGTTGATGGTTTGCCAACCGTTTAAGCCATATAACGTAAGGGTAAACTTTGGTGATAACGGCATGGTTAATCGTAGGCCACTAACATAGTAAGGGGCATTTTCTGCCGCCAGCGACCGGCTATAAAGCAATTGGTCTTTAGATATAGGTGTTTCATAAGTAAAGGGCGATGTAAATACCCCCACATCCAACCACATATTTTTATTTTTGCATAGTTTAAAGCCACCGTAGGTCTCAAGCAAAAAGCGGTTTAGCACATTTTCGCTGCCGTAGTTATCAATCATATATGTGCCATAGCCGGGCGTAAGTTGCAGGCGTACACGCTCGCTTCGGTACCCAATACCTAAGTAAGCCACGTTTATAGCAAACTGCCTTAGCCTTGCCGATACTGTAGCATATGGCCGCCTGTTGCTGTTGGGGTTAAATACATCAAAATTGTAGTACCCATCTACATAGCCTGATATTATAAGGGTGTCTTTAGACCCCGTTTCAGTGGCATTTGCTGAGGGGAATGGTATATTTATCTGGGCCTGGGCTACTACGCCAATAAGTAATAAAAGGGCCGCTATGGTATATCTTTTCAAAGTATCAGTTTTTAATTATGCAAAACTAAGTAAATAGCTGATAGCTTATAGCGTGCAGTTTACAGGAGTTTTAAACTGGCAAGGGTAATAAATATCACGGCAATATGCTATTATAAGCTATTAGTTATGTTAAGAAAGAGAACAGAATAATTTTTGCGGTGTTGTTTAGAATTTAAAATTCAGGATGTTCAATTATGAATATTGAACTATGAATTCTACATTTAACTGCCCAGTTTCAATATCCTGTCAAACTCGTCTTTGGTAAGGGGCATAACAGATAAACGGCCCTGGCGTATTAAGCCGACATTCTGTAAAGTTTCGTCGGCTTTTATAGTTTCTAACGTAACGGGCTTTTTAAGCTTTTTATGCGGGGCTAAATCAACTACTACCCATCGCGGGTCGTCAATAGTAGGGTCGGGGTAAAACTCTTTTACAACCTTGGCAATACCCACAACACACATACCTTCGTTACTATGGTAAAACATAACAAGGTCGCCCTTTTTCATGGCTTGTAGGTTGTTGCGCGCCTGGTAGTTACGCACACCATCCCAAACGGCGTTGCCGTCTTTTTCAAACTGTTCCCAACTGTATTTTACGGGTTCTGATTTTACAAGCCAATGATTCATAGTAGTTTTTTTAAAACTCTCCCCCTAAGGTAGGGGGAGTGCCCGAAAGGGCGAGGGGGTATCAATTCAAAATTTTGTACATCAATTCGTTCAATATCTCCTTTTCGCTAAGTGCGGGGTAGCCAATACCTTTGCTCATCATATCAGCCTCGCGCAAAAAGGTAATAATATGCCGTAGTTTGCCGTAAGGGTATATGCGTGCCGATGCTATATAATCTTTAGCAATAAAAGGGTGAATGCCTATAACCGAAGCTACGTTTTTATCTGTTTTATCGTCCAGCGTATGTATCAGCAAAAGTTTGGTAAAATAGCCATACAATGTACCTATAGTCATCACCAACGGGTAGTTTTTCTGGTTGCGGGCAAAGTAGTCTACAATTTTGTAAACCTTAAGCGCATCGCGTTTACCAAGGGCATTGTTAAGCTCAAAAATATTATACTCTTTACTAACGCCAATATACTTTTCAATAAGTGCCTCATCTATAACCTGGCCCGGGGGTACGTTAATAAACAGCTTATCAAACTCGTTGGCAATTTTAGATAAATCGGCTCCTAAAAACTCCGATACCAGTATGGATGCTTTAGGGGTAATTCTATAGCCCTTTTCGCCAATATAAGCTGTAATCCAGTCTGTTAGCTTATAGTCTTTTATCTTTTCGGCAACAAATAAAACTGCGTGCTTATCAAGTGCTTTAGCCAGTGCGGTGCGCTTGTCTATTGTTTTATTTTTGTAGCAAAAAACCAGCACCGTGGTAGGTTGCGGGTTTTGAATATAGTTGAGTAAAAAAGCCGCGCGTTCTTCGTCTTTGCTAATTAAGTCTTTTACGTTTTGGGCTTCTTTTATAATTACCACCTGCTTCTCACTCATCATGGGGAAACGCTTGGCATTTGCCAGAATATTGGCAGTGTCAGTGTCTTGCCCGTAAAGTATAGTCTGATTAAAATCGCGTTCTTCTTCAGCTAAAACATGGTTTTCAATATAGTCGCTAATGGTATCAATAAAATAAGGTTCCTCTCCACATAAAAAGTATATGGGGCGGAATTTCTTTTGTTTCAGTTCCTGTAAAATCGCTTCAAAAGTCACAGCGCAAAGGTATAGGTTTTTACCACGTTGGCGTAGGGATAATGGCTTTATTCATTAACAAAAACCCTATCCGTTCCATCGCTATGCGGCGCCATTACCGATAGTACTTTTAAAGGGCGCTTGGATGTTACTTTTACAGCGTGTACAGTACCTTTAGGGATAAATACAATATCGCCGTTTTTTATTTTTACTGTTTTATCGCCCAGGCGCATTTCAGCCTCACCATCAATAACATATACATGCTCAGAGTGGGTAAGGTGCTTATGGGGCTTTAGTTCTGTTTTTATCCATATTACGTTGCCTGATGAAAGTGAATCGCTACCAATATCCCTGCCTTCAACTGTTGCCAGTTTGGTAGGGGTAATTAAATCGGCCTCGTTTGTTATGGTTTGTGCATTGGCAAGGGTAGCCCCAATGGCAATACTAAGTATGGTAAAGAGCTTTTTCATCCGGGTGATTTATACCCGCAATATACAGCAAACCATTTAGCTGCTTACTTGTTGCTTTTATCAGTTACCTTTGCATTGTATGATTGCCGCTATCTCCGGGACAAAAAAATTCTTATCGCTGGTAAAATTCAGCCACACCATATTTGCATTACCCTTTGCTATTATTGGTTTTATGCTGGGTACTGCAGCATCGGAGCAACCATTTAGCCTAAAGCTTTTTGGGTTGATGTTGCTGTGCATGGTTTTTGCCCGCAGCGCAGCTATGGGCTTTAACCGCTATATAGACCGGGAGTTTGATGCCCGTAATGCGCGTACGGCTATCCGCGAAATTCCTGCCGGGGTTATTAGCCCAACAGCGGCTTTGGTGTTTGTTATTATTAGCAGTGTACTATTTATAGCTACTACTTGGTTTATCAACCCTTTGTGTTTTTACCTATCGCCGGTGGCTTTGTTGGTTGTGTTGGGCTATAGCTATACTAAGCGTTTTACATGGCTATGCCATGTTGTTTTGGGTATTGGCCTATCGTTAGCCCCAATAGGTGCGTATTTGGCTGTTACCGGAGTATTTAACCTGTTACCACTGCTATTCTCTTTTACAGTGCTATTTTGGGTTAGTGGGTTCGATATTATTTATTCCCTGCAAGATGAAGAGTTTGATAGTGCTAATAACCTGTATTCTATCCCTGCTTTTCTAGGTAAAAAAAATGCTCTGTTGGCAAGCCGCTTTTTACACCTTGCCAGCATAAGCTTTGTTATAGCAGCTGGCATAATTGGCCATTTCGGGTTTATTTATTGGATTGGCGCCGCCTTCTTTTTATCAATGTTAATTTATCAGCATAGCCTGGTAAAACCTACCGACCTTAGTCGCGTAAACCTGGCATTTGCTACTACCAATGGTGTTGCCAGCGTGGTGTTTGGCTGCTTTGTGGTAGCTGATATTTTATTGCGGGGAAATATCTAATTTAAATCCTCCTCACATACAAATCGCGAATGGCAGTGGTCAATTCCGGGAATTGAAATACAAACCCTGTTTCTTCAATTTTATCAGTAGTTACATGGCTTCCCTCAAGCACTGTTACACTCATTTCACCATACATCATTCTAATAGCAAATGGCGGAACGGGTAAAGGCAACATGGGCCGGTGTATTTGGTGGCCAAGTGCTTTGGTAAAGTCTTTATTATCATCTTTTGCAGGCGATGTAGCATTATATGGCCCACTCATGCTATCGTCTTCAATGGCTTTTATGTATATACCACATATATCATCAATATGTATCCATGGCATAGCCTGGTGTCCGGTACCAACTGCTGCTACAGGGCCAAACTTTGCCAACCCGGCAATTTTTTCCATAGCTCCGCCGTGGGTAGATAGTACTACACCGGTGCGCACATTTACTGTGCGTATGCCCAAGGCTTTAATCTGGTTAACTGAGTTTTCCCATGCTACACAGCATTGCCCCAAAAAATCGTTTGCGGGGGCGTCTGTTTCATTAAAAGGCGTTGGTTGGGTAGTTGCACCGTAATAACCTGTTGCTGATGCTGAGATAACCGCTTTTACTTTATTGGGTACTAATTTTAATCTTGTATATAGCAAGTTGCTGCTTTTTACCCGGCTATCTATAATCTCCTGCTTGCGCTCTTTAGTCCAACCCTTATCAGCTATTCCGGCGCCTGCCAGGTGAATTATATAGTCGCAGTTAGTAAATGCGGCATCGTCTATTACAGCTTTGGTTACATCCCATAAATACACATGGTTATAATCAGCAATAGGCTTTTTATTATCCCTGCTTAGCAGGTTTACGGTATAACCCTTATCAGCTAATATTGTGGCAAGGCGCTTACCAAGCAAACCACTTCCTCCGGTAATTAATACTGTAGACATGGTTAAATGACAGTTAAGGCACTATTTTGTTGTATATAGGCAACAAAAAACCCTGACTGTTATCGTCAGGGTTTTTCTTAATTTTTAGTGGCCTTCGTCCATCTCGCCGTCTCCCATCGGTATGTTTTGCGGAACAAAGTCTTTTTCTTTACCTGGCTTGCTGTAATCATAAGCCCAACGATAAACATGTGGAATTTCTCCGGGCCAGTTACCATGCATATGTTCTACAGGGGCTGTCCACTCTAGGGTATTAGAGTTCCATGGGTTTTGTGGAGCTTTAGGGCCGCGCCAAATGCTGTAGAAGAAGTTGAACAGGAACAAAGCCTGTGCAGCCGCTGCTAATATGGCAAATGATGTAACTAATACGTTAATGTCAACTAAGCCGTCAAACATAGGGAATTCAGTGTTGGCATAATAACGGCGTGGTACACCTGCTAAGCCTAAAAAGTGTTGTGGGAAGAATACACCGTAAGCACCAACAAATGTTAACCAAAAGTGGGCATAACCTATCTTCTTGTTCATCATACGGCCATACATGCGCGGAAACCAATGGTAAATACCAGCAAACATACCAAATATGGCAGAGCTACCCATTACAATATGGAAGTGGGCTACAACGAAGTATGTATCGTGTACGTTAATGTCAAGGGCAGAGTCGCCAAGGATAATACCTGTAACACCACCAGTAATAAAGAACGACACAAGGCCGATACCAAACATCATGGCTGGAGTAAGCACCAGGTTACCTTTCCATAGGGTTGTCAGGTAGTTAAATACTTTAACGGCTGATGGGATAGCTACCAACAGGGTTGTAAATACGAATACTGAACCTAAGAATGGATTCATACCTGTAATAAACATGTGGTGGCCCCAAACGATAAACGAAAGGAAAGCGATGCCTAACATTGATGCAATCATGGCGCGGTAACCGAAAATCGGCTTGCGCGAGTTGGTTGCTATTACCTCTGATGCTAAACCGAGAGCCGGAAGTAATACAATGTATACCTCGGGATGGCCTAAAAACCAGAATAAGTGTTGGTAAAGAATTGGGCTACCACCGGTTTGCTCTAGTGCCTGGCCTCCAATAAATATATCAGACAGGTAAAAGCTAGTACCCATACTGCGGTCAAAAATAAGAAGCAATGCGGCAGCTAAAAGCACAGGGAATGATAACACACCTAAAATAGCAGTGATAAAGAAAGCCCAGATTGTAAGTGGTAGGCGGGTCATTTTCATGCCTACGGTGCGTAGGTTGATAATGGTAACAATGTAGTTAAGGCTACCCAGTAATGATGATACAATAAATATTGACATAGATACTAACCACAACGTCATACCCAAGCCTGAACCTGGCATTGCCTGAGGTAATGCACTTAACGGAGGGTAAACTGTCCAACCGCCTGATGCAGGTCCTGTTTCAATTACTACTGAGTAAACCATAATGGCGCTAGACACAAAGAAGAACCAGTATGAAAGCATATTTAGGAAACCCGATGCCATATCGCGGGCACCAATTTGAAGAGGTATAAGAAGGTTACTAAACGTGCCACTTAAACCACCAGTAAGCACAAAGAATACCATGATGGTACCGTGTATGGTTACCAGGGCAAGGTAAAACGATGGGTCTAATACACCGTCTTTTGCCCATTTACCTAAAAATGTTTCTAAAATAGGGAACTTTTCGCCGGGGTAAGCCAATTGCAATCGGAATGCAGTTGACATAAGCATGGCAATAATACCCATTATAATAGCAGTTATTAAAAACTGCTTAGATATCATTTTATGGTCTTGGCTAAAAACGTATTTGTTAAAAAACGTTTCGTGGTGGTGGTGATCTTGATGATCGTCCGCTGCGTGCCCATGATCAATTACGTGAGACATAACTTAAAATTTTTGTATTATAAAATCTACTTTTACTTACAATTTATTTAGCAGGCTTAGCTGTTGGTGCTTTTGCCATCGTTGTATCGGTTGCAGGCACCAGTGTTTGGGTTATAGTGCTGTCTGCAGCAGGCGGTGCTAATAATGCAGCCATTTGCGTAGCAAATGTTTTTTGTTCTTTAATCCAATTATCATAGCTTGCCTGGTCTTCAACCACAATAACCATTTTCATGTTGTAGTGTGCGTTACCACAAATTTTGTTACATAACAAATAGTAATCAAAAGTTGGGTTTTTAGTTTTCTCGCGCATTTGGGCCGTAGTAATAGTTGGCGTAAATGCGAAGTTTGTTTTCATACCCGGAACAGCATTCATTTGTACACGGAAGTGTGGCATGTAAGCAGAGTGGATAACATCTTGCGCACGGAACTGGAATAAAACTGCTTTATTTACGGGTAAGTGGAATTCGCCTTTAACCAATAAGTCGTCTCCAGATGATGTAAACCTTTTCTTAGCAAAAGTTTCTATGCTCCTTTTCATACGGCTTAATCGCTCAAGTTCATCAACAATAGCACGTACAGGTTTGCTGTTACCTGCCCATGCATATGGGTCTTCATGATGGCCACCACCGTGCTCACCCTCTTTGGCGTGCGCTTCTGGGTTTGGTGCGGGGGTGTGGTGTTCAGCGCCTGCATCGTGGCTGGCGGCTCCGTGTGCATGAGGGTCTACCGGTTTAGACTTTTTAGGAAATATTATACCCTCCAGCCTTACCTGCTCATCAAGTTTGGCACGCAAAGCAACACTGTCTTTAGTAATTTCAGCTAAACGGTCGGTAATGGCTTCTGGTGTAATTAGGCCTAATGCGTTGCTTCCGTTTATCATTTGAAAGTTAGCATCGCCCAGTTTTTTGTCGGCTCCGGCGTAGCGGGCTGTCCAGTCAAACTGACGAGCATACAGTTCAATATTTACGGGGTTTTCATTAGCCGAAATTGAAGTATGGTCTGTAACATCATTCCATACACGTAAACCATAAATAATAAGTGCAGAAAGTACAATTGCCGGAACAACAGTCCATATAGCCTCTAACTTGTTGCTGTGTGCAAAAAAGTCGGCTTTATTGGTTTTTTTGTAGCGGTATTTGTTTAAAAAGAAAAACAACAATACGTTGCAAATAATAAATGGTATACCAATGATAACCATTGTTACATCCCAAAGCTGGTCAATTTCTACACCATGCTTAGAAGCCGGCTCAGGCAAAAGCTTATCGCCCCACTTATAAATGCACCACAAGATGAAGGTAAAGAAGCCTATGATAAACACAATGCCTAAACGTGCGTTCATACGGCTATCTGCTTCGGTAATTACCGGTGCTTCATCGGGCCTCAACTCTCTCGATAGCTCGTAAATTTTAAGCAATTGAAAAATTGCTACTACGGCTAGGATGATTATTGCTAATATCAGAAAATCCATGTTGTTATATCTTCGTTAGCTTATTATTGCTGGTTATTAATATCTTCTTTCTTTTCTATATACTCACTGTACAGTGTGCGCGATAGTTTTTTAATTTGAATAGCTTGCGAGGTTGCTACCAACCCTAAAATGCTTACTGTCAAAATTAAAAATGCCATAGCTACTATATGTGGTGGTGTAAACTCTCTTCCAAAAATGGGTGGTTTTTAACCTCCGTTGGTGCTTTAGCCAGGCTCCTGTGTACTATAAACAGGAATAAGCCTAAGAAACCAAGGAAGGTACCTATCTCCATTATGCCGTAGTGTAGTTTTTCGCCTACAGTACCTGGCATTACTATAATAAACATATCAGACCAGTGACCAACAAATATTACTGTACCTACTACTGCTAATATACCTGCGTGGCGTTTTGCGTCGCGCATCATTAACATGAAGAATGGAAACAAAAAGTTGATTACAATGTTCCCCAGCATTAATGGTTTATAGCTTTCAAAACGAGCCATAAAGTAGGTTACTTCTTCAGGTATGTTTGCATACCAGATAAGCATAAACTGAGAGAACCATATGTAGGTCCAGAATACTGAGAAGGCAAACATAAATTTACCAATATCGTGCAGGTGGTTTTCATTTACACCAGGCAAGTATCCTTTGCCTTTCAGGTATACTGTAAATAATACAATAGTAATAAGACCGCTAATAAACATACCAGCAAAAATGTACCACCCAAACATGGTAGAAAACCAGTGTGTATCTATTGATAAAATCCAGTGCCACGCTGATGTTGAAGATGATACCGCGAAGAATACCACAAACCATGCGGCCATAAAGTAGTTCTTCATGTGGTTAGTTGTGCCACCAATCTGGTCTTCTTCAATAGAGCGTTTGCGGAATACCCATGTAAAAGCACACCATCCGCCCAGGTAAATAATTGTAGCAATCCAAAAAAATGGCAGGTTTAAGAAACCAGATTTACCTGCAATAATTTCATCATAATGCTCGCTTGCGGGGTCCATGATACCTTCGTGTTGCCAGTGGTATATGTGGTGGCCGCCAAGTGCTAGTACAACCGCAAATATGGCCGAACCTACAAATATGTATTGGCTAATGCCTTCAAATACGCGTTTAATAGCTGTGTACCAGCCCGATTGGCCAATGTACTGAACAGCCATAAAGAAAGTAGCAGCCAGCGATATGGCCATAAAAAAGAAGGAGTTAATGAACATATTGGCCCAAAAGCGGGTAGCATTATGTCCTTCTCCAAAAGGGTTTAAGGTAACTGCCCCGTAGATTATCGCCAAAAGTCCTACACCCATTAGGGCGAAGATTATTTGTTTTGTGCGTGTCGATATAACGTAATTCATCTCTTCCTGTTATTTCGGGGTTATTTCGTTTTAGTACTGTCTTTAGCTGCAGATGCTGTAGTATCGGCAGGCATAGCACCACCTTTTTGCAGCGTTTGCACGTAGCGGATAATAGTCCAGCGCTCTGTCATATTTACCTGCGATGCATGAGAACCCATCATGTTTTTACCATACATAAGTGTGTGGTACATTTTGCCTTCGGTCAGGTCTTTTAACTGGCCAGAATATGAAGGTACGCCAGCAAACTTGCCGCTGGTAACTAACCAGCCTTGCCCATCACCTTTTTCGCCGTGGCAATGCACGCAGAAAACTTCGTATAAGCGTTTGCCTTCTGCAAGTATGGCAGGCGTGGCCGCAATTGGGTTTTTAAGGTTTAAACCGGCAGCTTCGTACCCCTCATTGGTATTTGGGTATTCGTAAGGTGCGTAGTTGGTGTACATGCCACCACGGGGTATTGTACCTTTAACCGGCAAACGTGCCTCCATGCTGTCAGCAAAGTTTGGGTTAACTTCGTATGCTTTGTAAGAAGCACTACGGTACATGTCGGGCATGTATTCAAAGCCTGGGCTGGCAGGGTCGCTTTTGCAGCCTTCAAGCGCAACAAGTGCACCTGTAGATACTACAGCAACCAGTAAACCCATTTTAATTTTTCTCATTTTCATCGTAAAACGCTTCGTATATCAGGGTTTTATCGTTCTTTAATTTCGCTTGCGCCGGTTTGTTTCAATAAGTAAACAACCTCGTCGTATTTTGCATCCCAGTTATCGCTCATGTTAATTTCCATAATGAATTTATCATCAGTAGAACGAGGATCGGGGTTGCGAGGGTTAAAGCCGGGTAGCAGGCGGTTTAACAACAGGTAAGTAATAGACATGCCGTGGGCTGCACAAAATACTGTACTCTCAAACAACACCGGAACAAAGGCCGGAAAGTTTGCAGCAAATGTCCAGTTTGGTTTACCACCTACGTTAATAGGCCAATCGCTAATTAGCATGTACCAAATCATTAACACAGCTAAAGAAAAACCTGTAGCACCAAAAACAAATGCGGCAACAGAAATGTTAGTGCGTTTGTGGCCTATTACAGGGTCTATACCGTGGATAGGGAACGGCGAGTATACGTTGGCTACCGATATACGGTTGGCGCGAAAAACTTTTGCGCTTTGCAGTATATCATCGTCATCGTCAAAGATGCCGTAAATAATGGATGGATTATGTTTTACTTCGCTCATCGCTTTGTTAAATCTCTTATTAATGATGTTCTTCGCCGTGTATTGCAGCACCGTGTCCTTTGCGGCTATCCAATATAAGGTCTTCTATTTTATATTCAGGCTGTGGGCTTGTACGTTTGTATTTACCTGTAGCCTTTAATATCGTTTTTAACTCGTTTAGTGCAATTACCGGGAAAGTGCGTGCAAACAACAAGAACATGGTAAAGAATAAGCCTATAGAGCCTACAAATATGCCAATATCAACAAACGATGGGTGGAACATCATCCAGCTTGATGGAAGGTAGTCGCGGTGAAGTGATGTAACGATAATTACAAAACGCTCGAACCACATACCAATGTTTACAAATATTGAGATGATGAAAGTTGCTACAAAGCTTTTACGGATTTTAGGGAACCAGAAAAGCTGTGGGGTAACAACATTACAGGTCATCATGCTCCAGTAAGCCCACCAGTAAGGACCGGTAGCGCGGTTAAGGAAAGCGTATTGCTCATACTCAACACCAGAATACCACGACATGAAAAGCTCTGTTAAATAAGCCACACCTACAATAGAGCCGGTAAGGATGATAATTTTATTCATCGCCTCTACGTGGGCTACGGTAATGTAAGCTTCTAAGCCTAACACCTTACGTACAATAAGCATAAGGGTAAGTACCATGGCGAAACCTGAGAAGATAGCACCCGCCACAAAGTATGGTGGGAAGATGGTGGTATGCCAGCCCGGAATTACCGAGGTTGCAAAGTCCATAGATACAATAGTGTGAACTGAAAGTACCAGAGGGGTAGATAAACCTGCAAGTACTAACGATACTTCCTCAAAACGTGCCCAGGCTTTTGCGTTACCTGTCCAGCCGAAGCTTAACAAGGTGTATGCTTTTTTAGCTGCAGGTGTTATAGCACGGTCGCGTACGGTTGCAAAGTCTGGTATTAATCCAATGTACCAGAAAACTAATGATACAGAGAAGTAAGTTGATATTGCAAACACGTCCCACAGCAGGGGAGAGTTAAAGTTGGCCCAAAGAGAACCGTATTGGTTTGGCAGAGGTAACACCCAGTAACCTACCCATACGCGGCCCATGTGGAATACGGGGTAAAGGGCTGCGCAAATTACCGCGAAGATGGTCATCGCCTCTGCTGCGCGGTTAATAGACATCCTCCAACGCTGGCGGAATAGTAAAAGAATTGCCGAGATTAGTGTACCAGCGTGGCCAATACCAATCCACCAAACAAAGTTGGTGATATCCCATGCCCATTCTACTGACTTATTTAAACCCCAAACACCTAAACCAGTGCCAACGGTATAGGCAATAAGGCCAATACCCCATAGCATGGTGATGAATGATAGGCCAAATACCACGTACCACAATTTGTTGGCGCGTGTTTCAATTGGGCGGCAAATATCTACGGTAATGTCGTGGTACGACTTCTCGCCTAATATCAGCGGTTCGCGTAGAGCATTTAACGGTGCGTGTGACATATATATACTTTTCTGTCTAAATCCTTAAATTATAGTTCGCTTTCGCTTACGTTGCGTACTTTGGTTAGGTAGAATACTGAAGGCTGAATACCTACTTCTTCTAATAAATGGTACATACGTGGCTCTTTAATGTGTTTAGTAACCGTGTGCGATTCGTCGTTCAGGTCGCCAAAAGTAATGGCGTTGGTTGGGCAAACCTGCTGGCATGCTGTTTTAATCTCACCATCAATAGGGCGACGGTTTTCTTTTTTAGCGGTTAGCTTGCCTTCCTGAATACGTTGTACACACATTGAACATTTTTCCATAACACCACGGCCGCGTACAATCACATCCGGGTTAAGAACCATTTTGCCCAAAGTATCGCCCATGTGGAAATCAAACTGCTGAGGGTTGTCAGCATATTTAAACCAGTTGAAACGGCGTACTTTGTATGGGCAGTTGTTGCCGCAGTATTTAGTACCAATGCAACGGTTGTATGTCATTTGGTTAAGGCCTTCGTTGCTGTGTGTTGTAGCCAGTACAGGGCATACAGTTTCGCAAGGGGCATGGTTACAATGCTGGCACATTACCGGTTGGAAAACAACGCGTGGGCTTTCTGACGGAACTTCCATATCAAGGAACTTCTTAATAGCACCTACGCCTTCTTCTTCGGCTTTTTTCTCAGTCATGTCGCTGGTGTAGTAGCGGTCAATGCGAATCCAATGCATATCGCGGCCACGACGTATTTCGTCTTTACCTACAACAGCCACGTTGTTTTCTGTTTGGCAGCCAATAACACAGGCAGAGCAACCAATACAGGTATTTAAGTCGATAGACATACCCCACTTGTGGTTTAAGCGTGGGTGGTCTTCCCATAGGTTTACATTGCCCGGGGTGTCTTTAGTGCCATCGCTTAATGCTAAAAGAATAGGGGCATTACCTGCCTTTGCATCGTTTTTGTAAGCATCAACAGTAGCTTCTTTAACAATAGCACGGCCCATCATAGTATGGTGGGTTTGTGTACCTGCTAAGTTGTAGGTTTCGTCTGTAGCGGTAACCTTAACATCAAAAGCATTGTACTCAAAGTGGCCATTATCTTTGTTTATGCTAACCGCAGGGAATGCATTGGCACCAATGTTGTTTGCTGTTTTACCGGCTTTGGTACGGCCATAACCAAGGGCTATACCAATTGTGCCTTTAGCCTGACCCGGTTGGGCATAAACAGGCAGTTTTATTGAAACACCGTTTACAACAACTTCGGCAACGTTTGATAGTTGTTCCTGGCCGTTGATGGTGTTGAATTTAAACTGGTCCATATCGCTTAACGACATGGTTATATAGTTATCCCAGGTTACTTTAGAAATAGGGTCGGGCATTTCTTGCAACCAAGGGTTGTTTGCAAGACTACCGTTACCAAGACCTGCTTTTTCGTAAACTACCAATTCAAAAGCACCACCTTTAATTTTATTAAGGTTAGCGGCAGCGGTAGAAAGGGCAGCAGGGTCGGCAGCAATAGCAGCAGCTACTACAGGTGCAGCCGCAGCTTCAGCTTGTGGGCGGCCGTGTGGAGTTGCATGTTCGCCGTGCTCGTCAACCTTTGCAGGAGCAACGGTTTCTGCAGGGGCAGTTTCAACAGCTAAGCCACCGCCTATACTGTATACACCATCATGCAGAGCTTTATTCCAAAAATCGGTAAATGAACCAAAGCCACTTCCAGGGAAGGTTTTAGCTTGCCATGTAGCCTTAATATAGTCGGCATACGGTGTTGGGTTACCTGCCCATACCAGGAACGACTCTTGTGCCTGGCGAGTGTTGTAAATAGGCGCAATAGTTGGCTGGCCAAGGCTAAACTCGCCTGTGCGTGGGTTAAAATCGTTCCACGACTCAAGGAAGTTATTATCAGGGCAAACATATTCGCATTCTGCAGCGCTCTCGTCAATATTAGCGGCAAAAGAAACGCGTAGGCCTACCTTTTTAAGGCCGGCTGAAAAATCTTTAGCGTTTGGCAGGGTATAAACTGGGTTTACATTGTATAGTAAAACAGCTTCTACCGCACCGGCATTCATTTGTGCTATAAGGTTAGCAACGGCTTTGTCATTGCCTTTTTTGGTTTCGTTAGCCACACTCAGGTCAATAGTATTGCCATAGTTGCCTAACATATCGTTAATGGCGTTAGCCACCACTTGAACGTCAGGGTTGTTAGAACCAGCAACAACTAATGATTTGCCTGCACTGGCAATAAGTTCTTTAGCTGCTTTTGCAATGTTAGCATCGACTTTGCCTAAAGAGCGGCCAGTTAAAGCAGCTTTGCCTTTAGCTTTGGCAATCTCGTTATATAGGTTAATAGCCACAACACCTAAGTCTGATGGCTTAACCATGGTGCGCAAATCGGCGTTAGAGCCAGTTAGCGACATGGCAGCCTCGAACTGGAAGTGGCGTGATAGTTTAGTTTCTTTGTGGTTAGCACCAGCAGCTATCCTTTTGCCTTTTGCATATTGCGATGCAAACTCAATAGGCGATAACCAGCTGGCTAAAAAGTCGGCACCAATGCCAACAATAGTTTCAGCTTTATCAAAATGGTAGGTAGGTATAACCTCTTTGCCAAAGCTTAGCGCGTTAGCAGTGCGTATACCGGCATACGATACGCTATCGTATTGTACAACCTCTACATTACCATATTTAGTAGTAAACTCTTCAATAGCCCTTGTAGTAGATGGGCTTATGATGGTTGAAGACAAGATGGCAATTTTGCCTTTGCGGCCAGCAATAGCGGCAAGTTTATCTCCAATCTCTTTATCGGCAGTGGCCCACGATACGGGAGCGCCGTTTTTAGAAGCACCTTTTAAACGCTCGGCATCGTAAAGGTTTAGTATAGAAGCCTGTACGCGGGCGTTAGCACCACCTAAAGTAACAGGCGACATTTCGTTACCTATAACTTTAATAGGGCGGCCTTCGCGGGTTTTAACCAAAACACTGCAATACTCATGTCCATCGTAATAAGTAGATGCATAGTAGTTAGCTATACCTACAGTTACTTCTTCAGGCTTAAATAAGTATGGGATAGTTTTTGTAACAGGCGTTTCGCAAGCTGCAAGTGTTGCAGCAGTAACACCAAAACCTAAAAATTTAAGAAAGTCGCGGCGTGGGGTTTTACCTTCGGCCAAAGCAGAATCGCCTAAGAACTCATCCATTGGAAGCTGCTCGGCAAATTCATTTTCTTTAAGCTTGGTGAACTCGGGCGTATTCTCCAGTTCTTCAACTCCGCGCCAGTATTTTAATTCTTTACTCATTTTGCAGTATTTCGTGGTTTGACCTTGAAATTCTTGTTATGCTATATAATATATATTAATAGTGGCATTTACCACACTCTAAGCCGCCTATCTGTTCTACGGTAAATTTCTCGCCCGGGTGAACAGCGTTGAACTTAGATTTTAAGTCAGTATAGTATAAGTTAGTGCTATCAACTTTAACTTCAGTTTCGCGGTGGCAGTTAATACACCAACCCATAGTAAGCGGTGAAAATTGCTGCACAACATCCATAGTTTCAATTGGGCCGTGGCATTGTTTACATTCTACACCGCCAACCTTAACGTGTTGAGAGTGGTTGAAGTAAGCCAAATCGGGCAGATTGTGGATGCGTATCCATTTGATAGGTTTTGGGTTAGGGCCATAAGTACCTTTCTCAGGGTTGTAATCAAGCGCAGCGTAGATTTTAGCAATCTCGCCTTTGCCCGTAACAGGTCCTTCCTGAATGTACTTGTGGCAGTTCATACACACGTTAGCCGATGGTATGTTTGCGTGTTTACTTTTTTCAACACCGGTATGGCAATACTGGCAGTCGATTTTATTTTCGCCCGCGTGGATTTTATGAGAGAACTTAATTGGTTGTTCAGGCTGGTAGCCTTCGTAAACACCAATACCTGATAAAGCATTCCAACCCACAACAAACAGCATAAGGAACACAAGGAAACCAAGTAACATAACCGGTTTTTTGTGGCTGTAAATCCAGGCTTTAGTTTCGCTCCAGAAGCTAGCGTCAGGGTTGTATACTTTACCTTGCTTAGCTTGTGCTGAGTTTGCCAGGTTACGACGAACAGGGGCAAGGATAATAATCAGGATAACGAAGAATAAACCTAGGCCGATCCAGATGTAAGTCCAGTTAGTTTCGGCTGGCTCTCCACTTGTTTCAGCTACCGGAGTGTTAGTAACAACTACCGGAGGCACGTAGCTGTCAACGTAGTCAAGGATAGCCTTAACCTCATCGGCACTAACGGTTTGGTTAGGCATAACAGAGCCGTTATACTCTTTAAACAAGTTGTTGGCGTAGCTGTCGCCGGTTTTCAAGTAAGCTTGTGAGTTTTGAACCCACTTTACTAATTTGGCATCATCATTACCCCAACGGCCGCGAGCACCCTTTAAACCAGGGCCAACCAATTTTTGGTCGGTAGCCTTGTGGCACGATGAACAATTGGCTTTAAAAAGCTTCTCTCCATCGGGTTGGGCGTAGCCGTTAAAACCGAATGATATTAATGCGAAAACTAAAACTAGTTTCTTGAAATGCTTGACGCTAAACGTTTTCAAACGATCCATAAGCAGTTGTGAACATTGTGTTTTTGAAGTCAAAAACCGGGTGCAAATTTAGGAGAAAGTAGCTTCAAACCTAAGCTGCAATTGAAATATTTCTAATTTAAAATAATTCTAAATAACTATAGCTGTGTTAAAGTGTCATTTGCTTTTTTAAGTTGAAAGGCTATCTTTAAATCGTGAAGTGCTCTGCAAGCATACTAATTAAGCGTTTCAGGCAAGTTAGCTTTTGCCTGCTAGCGGGGTTTGTACTGTTTTTTTGGGGCAGCCCTGTCTCATTTGCATCAAAAAACAAGGCGACTTTTTGCCTGCCAGCTGATACGGTAGATACATTATTGGTCGGATCGGTTGTTATAATACAAAGTGAAAATGTCAGCCGTTTGGTTAATCAACAAATAGTATATAATAAGGGGCTGAAAGAGATTGACGGGTACCGTATACAAATATTCTCTGAAAATGGGGTAAACGCTAAAACCGATGCTGCCAATGCTAGGTTGGCATTTATAAATAAGTTTGCCGGTATGGAAGCTTACTTAAGCTACAAGCAACCCTACTTTAAAATTTGTGTTGGCGATTTTAAAAGCCAAACCGATGCCCGTAGCGCCTTGTTAAAATTGCTGCGCAGCTACCCTAATGCCATTATAGTAAGAGAAAAGGTATTGCCTTAACCGCCAAATGCCCTTAGCAATAAGAATAAGCTTGCAGATAGGACAACAGTTACCGGCAGAGTAAGCACCCATGCAATAAATATGTTTTTTAATGTACCGCCCTGCAGGTTTTTAATACCACCTGCCGATGCCATAGCACCGGTTACGCCACCGGTTAGCACTTGTGTAGTACTTACAGGCAGGCCAGCATAGGTAGAGAAGGCAATAGTTGACATGGCTACTAACTGTGCCGATGCGCCCTGGGCATAATTCAAATTGGTGTTGCCAATTTTTTCGCCAATGGTAATAACAATACGTTTCCAGCCTACCATGGTGCCAAGGCCAAGGGCCAGTGATATCATAATGATAACCCATGTAGGGGCATAGTTGGTAAACGATTTTAGGCCAATTACCTGGTCATTAGGTATAAAGAAGCTACCCTCTTCACCATTAATGGCTGCGGTTAGTTCTTTTTTATCCTTGTCAGATATTTTAACATGGCCGCCTTTTAATACTTTATCAATATTACTTGCTATAAGCAGCACATCTTTACGCACCTCAAAAGCCTTTTCGCGCGGTATCTCGGTGCCGTTGGTTTGCAAAAGCAGTTTAAGGTCGGCAATTTCTGCTACGGCTTTATCAATTTTTTCGCGGTCGCCTTTTTCCAATTGCTGTTTGCTAATATCGTTAACAGCCAGTTCAATTTTAGCAAGTGGCTCTAAAACGGCTTTAGGTTCTATGCCCCTGTCTATAGCAAAGTACATAGGTACAATACCTATTAGCACCAACATAACAAGGCCTACGCCTTTTTGGCCGTCGTTAGAGCCGTGGGTCCAGCTAACGCCAATAGAGGTGCCTATTAATATGGTACGAATCCACATAGGGGGTTTTTTGCCCGGCTGTGGTTCTTTAAATATGGTTTTATTTTTTACGGTATAGCGTAAAAAAAGCATTAATATAACCGACAGGAAGAAACCAATGGCGGGCGATAGGAGTAGCGACATGCCAATATCCTGCGCTTTAGACCAGTTGATGCCTTTGCCAAACTCGCCGCCAATGTAGCTGTATGCCAGGCCAACACCAATAATAGAACCAATAAGTGTATGCGAGCTAGAGCAGGGGATACCAAAATACCAGGTGCCTAAATTCCAGCCGATGGCTGTTATAAGCAGGGCCAGGACCAGGCTGGCGCTATGCCAGATATTGGCATCGGTAACGGCCTCTACAGGTAGCAGGCTTACTATAGCCATAGCTACGCTTAAGCCCCCAACCAACACCCCAACCGAGTTGAAAAGGGCAGAGATAACAACAGCCGTTGATGGCCTTAGGGAATTAGTATAAATTACGGTAGCTACGGCGTTTGCCGTATCGTGAAAGCCATTGATAAACTCAAATGCAAAGGCGCATAAAAGGCAGAAAATCAATAAACAGGTGAGCCATGCGTCTAATCCGAACATAAAATATATTTCGGCGATAAAATTAGGGAAAGCCTACGGGTTGTGGGAGTTAAAACAATTCCTTAAAGCTAAGTTAATGCTAGCTTAATATAGAGCCAGATCATTATTCGGGTGTGTTGGCCTCGTTGGCCTGCTTTAATACATCCCAACCTATGCCCACAATTTTCTGGTCGGTGCGGTCAAAGGTGAAGTTGTACACTTCTGATGCTTTATTTTGACGGTAAACCACGGCCCTTACGGCCATAACATCGCGGCCGGTAATTTCTGTATGGGTTTCTTCAAAACCTACCATTTTAATATCGGTAAGGTTGCCGTTGTTCATTTTCTGGTCATCATCCATAATATAAACCTGCACCATATCATTGTGGTTTATAACGTCGGGCTTAAGCGCCGCCATAATAGCAGCGCTATCTACATTGGTAATATTGATGATAAAGTCTTTAGCCTTGGCATAATAGCTATCTACATTATTTAGTGTTTTAAGGCTGTAACGGTTGCTGTATACATAGCCCTTAATGCCCAGCTTAATAATAATGTTGTGGTAAGCAGTAGCTTTATCAAGGCCCAGCTTATTTACATAGTTGTAGGCTGTTTTTGACGATAGGTAAACAGGGTCTAATTCCGGCGACTCCATTTTGGGCTCTTTAAAGTATAGCACCAATGTGGGGTGTTCTGCTTTGTTTTCAAAAATGGTAGTATCGGCAACGGTAAACTCTGTTACGCCTAAATCTTTAGCTATGGCTTCGGCAGCCTCTTTTTCATCGGCCAGGGTACACGCACTAAATAAAACTACTACTGCAAAAAATAGCAGGCTGTTCTTCATATATTAAGATATACTGTTACGTACCCTTTGGGCGTAGGCACGTATGGCTGTCATAGCCTCGGTGCCGTTGGTATCCATTTCGCCTTTTACCCAAACAGCGGCCAGCACATGGGTTAGTTTCTCGCCTTCGTCGTCGCCTTCAATTTCAATAGCCGGGGTTTGTTCTTCTAATATGGCAGCCTCGGCAGCAACCAACTCTTCTAAAGTATACTTGTCTACTATTTTTTTTATAACGGGAATTTTCATAGTGTGGTTACTTTATCTTGTTAATTAATTCAGTTACCACAGGCTCAAGCGATGTAGCAGTGCCCGAAACCAGTTTTCCGTTTTCAAAAGTGGCAAAAAAGGGCAGATTATCTACATTGGCCAGTTTACGTGCTTCGGGGTTGGTTTCGGCATTTACATCAATAAAGGTAACACCCTCAAAATCGGGGCTCTCGCTCATGCGGCGAAACTTTGGGGCAAACAACTTGCAGTTGCCGCACCAATCGGCAAAGTATTTAACCACAACCTTCGGGTTGTTTTGTAGCAGGGTGTTGAAATCAGCGTCGGTAGAAAGGATAACGGCCATTGTATTAATTTTTTTACAAAGGTATATAATTAGCTAATTATGTAACAGTAACAAATA